>DASTKD010000130.1:0-8789 GCA_035716135.1 Ktedonobacteraceae bacterium | reverse complement strand
GATCTCTCGTTGGCACCGTGCAGATCCTTCGCTGCGCTCAGGATGACAGGCCAGGCGGCGGATCACAGGACGAAGCGACAGATGACAGCCTGAATACTACTCAAATCCTCTTACAGGAAGTCTTCTCTCCAAATGCTTGTTTGGACACCCGCCGCATAGATTGCGCTGCTTTATACACGTATGATAGGAGATTCGGGTTAATGCTGAACTAAAAAACGCACTCATGAAACCTCTTGTGTCTGTCTTACGTGATAGTTTTGGCCCATACTATATTTCGGCGAATACCGAAGCAAGAAAGGGTAAGTTGTCATGTTCAATCACGCGCCCGCAATAACTGATAGTGTTGCCATAAAATTGATTCTTGTGGTCGAAGACGACGAGGATATTGGCGCTTTTCTCGTTCAGGCTATTCACCAGGAGACGGCCCATCAAGCTATTCATCACACCACTGCTTATCAGGCGCTTGAAGTGGTTAAAAGTATTACTCCCCACCTTTTTATCGTTGACTATAATCTTCCCGATATGAATGGCCTCGAACTTTATGACCGGCTTCAGACCTATGAACACCTCAAAAACTCGCTGACCATCCTGATAAGTGCTTATAGTCCCTCGTTAGTGGAGATACGCAAGCGGCGCGTTCTCTTTATACGCAAGCCATTTGACCTGACAAAACTGCTCAACGCCATCGAGAACGCGCTTGCATAGATCAGTGGGGCATGATGTAAAAGTTGTTAAATCGTATCCAGAATCACGTGGAAGATCGACGAAGCCAGGAGATTACGTGTGCGCAGGAAAATGATCGCCATGCCCAGGCCAATGACCGCCTGATCGATGATTACGTCCATCACGCCCGTCAGCAGTCGAACACCGACCAGCAGATCTCGTTTCGCAACCGCTGATCCTCCAGGACGAGTTCGCGAATCGCATCGGGGAGCTGTTCGCGTTGCCAACGGCACTCGAGCTGACCGGCGCTCTCACCCTCGCCTCGGGGGGCGGCCGCACGCGCAGCCTTGATCGCGTAGGCCGCAGCACCGAGTTCGTGTGCGGCGACATGCGCCACCGCTGCGGCCTGGCCGGCAGCAAAGGCGGCGTGCCGGGCGGCTCCGCTCAGTTCTCTTGCCGCAGCCTGGGCATGTCCAGCCGAATCGCGGGACTCAGACATCCTGATCTCGCCGCGCGCCCATGCCCGAGTCTGCTCGATCGCCTGGCGGGGTCGCGGGTCCGAGGGTCGCACCGACTCGAAGAGGTGCAGAACGTGTTCTGCGCACGCGGCCGCCCACACAGCCAGGAGCCGGTGGTCGGAGTCCGTGAGCGTCCCCCCGCGGCGGATGGTGATGAAGCGGGGGTCGCGGTCTTTGGGGAGGATCATGGTTGCACCCGTCCTGTTGCATCTGCCCGACGGTTTGCGTTACCGGCGGCCGGGGAGAAACAGGTTCGGAAACGGAAACCGCCGAAGCTGAGAACCAGGCTCCAAAAACGCGCGCAGTCCCAGCCGTCCGGTACACGCTTTGTTAGCTGGCTCTTGTTCATAGATGTATTGTATCACTTTGTGAGGTAGCACAGCAAAAAGATACACAGGGTATGCTTATCCGCGCGGGCAAAGGATGCCAGCACCCTGGACAATGTACACAACTCTTGACATCTAATCGACTCGGCCCTTGCGTAGCGTATTGCCATCTCCTACAGCCTACGTTATAATGCCTGCATTACTTCAAGAAGACCACGGGGACGTGGCATGGTTCGATGTCGCACCGAAAGGACCGAATCATACCATGCGTTCTATAGAAAATGAGCTTACCACCCCTGTAGGGACGCGATTTATCGCGTCCGTTCCTACAGCCACGCCCGCTCCTACTACCGCGCCCCGCGATCGCGATCCAGCGCCCCCCGGTGTCACCATCGCCGACATCTGGGAGGCGCACAAGCTGCTCAAGCCGCGTTTGCACCATACGCCGCTAACGCCCTCGCGCACACTGCGCGATTTGACAGGAGCGGATATTTATCTGAAAGCCGAAAATATGCAGCGCTCTGGCTCCTTTAAGGTGCGCGGGGCCAGTTATAAGCTTTCGCGCCTGTCAGAGCAAGAATACGAGCGCGGCGTCATCGCTGCCTCGGCAGGCAATCATGCTCAGGGCGTGGCTATTGCCGCCTCCCAATACCATATCCCCTGCACTATCGTAATGCCGGAAACCGCGCCGCTCGCCAAAGTCATGGCTACGCAGGGCTACGGAGCCAGCGTAGTCTTGCACGGCTTTACCTACGACGATGCTTACCAGCACTGTCTGGAATTGCAAGAGCAGTCGGGCGCGACCTTTATTCATGCCTTCGACGATCCCGACATCATCGCCGGTCAGGGGACGCTCGGCCTGGAAATGTTGAGCGACCTGCCCGACGCGGACGCGCTGGTGGTGCCGATTGGTGGTGGCGGCTTAATGTCCGGTATCGCTATCGCGGCGCGTGCCTTGCGGCCAGATATTACCATCATTGGTGTGCAGGCTGCGGGCGCTGCCGGCTTGCGCGCCTCGCTCGACGCCGGAGAAGTGCGCTCTTTACCGGCCATTACCACTATCGCCGACGGTATCGCGGTCAAGCGGCCCGGCGAGCTGACCTTCTCCATCATCGAGCGACTGGTGGATGAAGTAGTGGTAGTCAACGACGAGTCGATCATCGGCGCGGTACTGTTCTTGATGGAACGCTGCAAGATGCTGGTCGAGGGCGCGGGCGCGGCAGGCGTCGCCGCCCTGTTAAGCGGCGCGGTGACGTTGCCTGGTAAAAAAGTGCTGGTACCATTGACGGGCGGCAACATCGATATTAACCTGGTGGGACGTTTCATCGAGCATGGATTGGCGGCGGCTGGCCGCTACTTCGTGATCCATACGCGCCTGACCGACCGCCCCGGCGAACTGATGCGCCTGCTGGGCATCATCGCGGATATGCGTATCAACGTGGTCGACGTGCGCCACCAACTCATTTCCAGTCGCCTGCCCATCATGCAGCGCGAAGAAACGCTCACCCTGGAGACGCGCGACCGCGCCCAGTGCGAGGAACTGTTACTGCGCCTGCGCTCCTCCGGCTATGTTGTCGAAGAAGCTCAGGCACCGGAATGATAGAAGGGAAAGGCGACCCTGGCGGTCGTCTTTCAGTAGGCCATTCCCAGTAATTTCATCTCATGCTGCAATGTCTCGCGTAGCCCCTCTTGCAGTGGGCGCGGGTTATAACCCAACTCGCGCCGCGCTCTGGCGTTGCTGCCTGTGTAAGTGACGCCCGCGCTGATGCGCAGGTATTCGGCGCTGTAGTTATCGGGAACCGGGAAGACCTTTTCAACCATGCCCATTGTGGCTGACATGGTCTTCATTATGCCCGGCGCTACTTTGATGCGCGGCGCGGGAATGCCGGTGATCTTTTGCGCTATCTGCATACTCTCGACCAGTGTATGGGTAGGCCCGGCGATAATATAGCTTTCGCCCACCTGGCCCTGTTCCATTGCCAGGATGTGGCCGCGCGCAATGTCTTCGACGCGTGCCCATGAAAAAGCCGTTTTCGCGGGCAATACCGGCAATTTACGCTGTAGATATTGAATAAATGTAGTGCGTACTGAACTGGTATCCCCAGGGCCGTAAATCAATCCCGGCATGACGATCACCAGAGGCAGCCCGGCGGCAATCATTGGCTCGGCCACCTCGTAGTGCGCGATCCACTTGGTGCGGTCGTACTCGCTCAGGTGCTTGCCGGAATAATGATAGCTTTCATCCGCCAGCATACCATGCGTATCCGAATTGACGGCCAGCGTACTCGTATAGACACCTTTCTTGATGCCCAGTTCCTGCATCAATTCCAACACATTGCGCGTCCCGGAAATATTAATGCGCGATCCCTCGCTTTTATCCCTGACGCCAATCTTGTACCAGCCCGCGATATGAAAAACGCCATCAGCGCCCTGCATCGCTCCGCGCATACTCTCCTTATCGGTAACATCGCCCTGCGTAATCGTCACCCCCAACTCCGCCAGTTCTTTTGCCTTTGCAAGCGTACGCACGCTGACTATCACCTCATGGCCCTGCTCAACAAGCTGGCGCGCCACGTTGCTACCCACAAAACCGGTCGCCCCGGTCACAAAGTATTTCATAGTATTTTCTCCTTACTGCTTAGCTGCAAGCCGTACAACAATGCCTGCAATGCCTGTGAAAATTCGGGCGCGAAGCGTACTTCAAACATCCGTAAATCGGGTTGTTGTAAAACTTCTCGTATGATGGGTGCGGGATCGGCCAGCGACCAGAGGCCAATCACCAGCGCGTGACATTGTAAAAGCAGGTGCGCCCCTTCTCCCGCCTCTAAAAAAGACAGGCAGGCTTCTAGCAGCGAACCTGTACGCTCAAAATGCGCCTTGAGCATATGCTTGAACTGCGTGGCCGTCTCAAGATCAATATTGCGCTCCAGTATGGTATGCAAGATCGCCAGCAGACGTGTTAAACCAGGCCGCCTCTCTAATGCCCTGCCTACCAGCTCAACTACCGAAGGTATCGCTCCGCCCTCCGTGTCACTTATGCTACTCAGCCCATCATCAACTTCGGCAAAGAATGCCTCAAGTTGCTGTTCCTCGATAGTCAGGAATAGCTCCTCTTTGGTCTTGAAGTACAAATAGACAGTACCCTTTGCCAGTTGCAGCGCCTCCGCTACACCGGCCATTGTCAGCGATTCATAGGACGTATCCTGAAATAGTCGCCATGCCTTATCAATGATGGCCTGTCGCCGCTCTTCCTTCTGTTCATCGCGCATCGCCCTGCGCTGTATTTTATGATTCGTCATGTCTCTATTGCCTTACTTAAATGACTCTGGGTCAATTATAAATGACTGATGGTCATTTGTCAAGGGCATATTGAACAGAACGTATGGTTGTCATACACATCCAAATTTGCCATTGACTATTGCTCAGTCTGCATGTTATGCTTGCCGTGTGCCATTCACCGTATGTGAAGCGGCACAATAGCAGAACAGGATGTTACTTCAATGACTCTGGACACGGTAAAGTATGCGCGTCGTGGAAGCACTTTTTGTCGCGTCAACCTGTCGCCCAGGGTCGTACTATGCCCTTTTTCAGGAGATATGCTGGATAAAAAAGGAGCGTAAGTAAGCAGTAACATGCAAGCCGTGAGTGACAGTAAATTAGCGCTCACGGCCTTTTCGTTTTTTCAGGCCGTGTGGTGCATAACGACAGCTATGCAAACTCACGGCTTTTTATTGTCTATATGCTTTTAGCAAGAGGAAGGAACCAATTATGCCTGCACCATTACAACTTGAACACAATGCGTCCTGGAAACAACGTTTTCGTTTGCCCGAAATCTTTGGGATGCAGATTTCGCAGGCTAACCCTGAGCGCGGCCTGCTCACTAGCAACGTATCGGGTCAGTATCGCCTGTACGCCTGGCACGTTTCGACGGGCGAGCAGGTTTGTCTGACCAATAAGGCTGAAGGCGTCTGGTTCGGTGTGCTTTCGCCCGATGGCCGTTACGTTTATTATCTGGACGACCAGCAGGGCGACGAAATCGGGCATCTCGCGCGTGTTCCCTACGAGGGCGGGTCGCCTGAAGACATTACGCCGCACATGCCACCTTATGGCGTGCCATTCGAGTCAGAAGTGTTTGGCCTCTCCATCAGTCGCCAGGCCAATATGCTTGGCTTCAGCACCGCTACTGAAGATGGTTCGCACCTGTATTGTATGGAACTGGGGCCGGCGGGCGAACCCGGTACGCCGCGCAAGCTCTACGACGCAACTAAACTGATCATTGGGCCGCGCCTCTCCTCTGGCGGCGAACTGGCCGTGCTAGCCTCAACCGAATTTGGTGAGGGGATGCAATACGGCCTGCTGGCTTTCGACCTTGCAGGCGGGCGGGTCATTGCAACATTGCAGGACAAGGGAAGCAGCATGATCCCCCTTATGTTCTCTCCACTGGCGGGTGATATGCGTTTCCTCGCCTCCACCAACCGCAGTGGATATAGTCGCCCTGTTCTCTGGAACCCACGCACAGGCGAGCGGCGTGATATTCCTCTAACAGAGTTAGAGGGCGAGGTTTATCCCTGCGACTGGTCGAACGATGGCAAACGTCTGTTGCTCAAACAGTTTAGCGCGGCTGTGCCGCAATTGTATGTTTATGACCTTGAGAGCGACCGCTTGAAGCGGCTGGCGCATCCCGCCTATGGTTATATTGGCAATGTACAATTTAGTGCCACTGGCGCGATCTATGCAAATTGCGACGATTCAACCCATCCATCGCAGTTCGTCTTGCTGGACGAGGAGACGGGCGAGCAGTTGCGCGTAGTCATGGCCCCGGCTGAACCGCCGCCGGGACGCCCGTTGCGCTCGATCTCGTTCCCATCATCAGATGGGCAGATGATACAGGCGTGGCTGGGTGTGCCTGAAGGGAGCGGTCCATTTCCGACCATCATGGAAACACATGGTGGGCCGGACGCGGTAGCTACTGGCGGCTTCCGGCCCTCTGCTCAGGCATGGCTCGATCATGGCTTTGCTTATGTCACTGTCAACTATCATGGCTCAACCAGTTTCGGACGCGCCTTTCAGGAAAAAATCTGGGGCAATCCAGGCTACTGGGAGGTAGAGGATATGGTGGCGGCGCGTAAGTGGCTGGTTGAAAATGGCATAGCCCATCCACGACAGGTCTTCACCACAGGCTGGTCATGGGGCGGCTATCTGACGCTGCACTCCCTGAGCCTCTACCCTGATCTATGGGCGGGCGGCATGGCAGGGATTGCCGTTGCCGACTGCGCTCTATGCTGGGAAGACGAAGCCGATACCCTCAAAGCCTATGACGTGGCACTCTTCAAAGGCACACCGCAAGAGCGGTCAGAGGTTTACAGGGCTGCCTCGCCCATCACCTACGCTGAACAGGTTGTCGCTCCCATCTTCATCATTCAGGGGCGCAACGACACGCGCTGCCCGCCGCGCCAGGTGGAAGTCTACGAGGCAAAGATGAAGGCGCTGGGTAAGGATATTGAAGTTCACTGGTTCGATGCCGGCCACATCTCAATGGACACCGAGCGGCAAATCCTGGATCAGGAACTGTTTATGCGCTTCGCTTACCGGGTACTTGGCCCGCTTGCGTAGTCATTGTAGGGGCGACCCTTGCGGTCGCCCTTGCCCCTAAAACGCTTCGCTTACCGGGTACCTGGCCTGTAATATGGTAAAATGTCCGCATTATGAACCTGTGGGCAGAATCTGACAATCCTGATACAGAGACGCACATTGCACCCACCCGTGCAGGGACGCGATTCATCGCGTCCGCCTCCGCGTCCTCCCGTGACAACGCCGTTTTACCCGCGTTGCGCTCCTGGCTGCTGACCGATTATGTCGCGCCCTATTGCCGCTCGCTGGCCGCCACGCGCATCTTTCGTCGCTGCTTCTGGCTCGATGGATTAGGCGGCTTGCGCCACATGCCGAAAAAGGCTGGCGAAAGCCAGGGACGCGAACAGGGAAGCGGACGCGATGAATCGCGTCCCTACATGTTTGATAATTTTGTTGAGGCGGAACAACAGACGCGCGATGGATCGCGTCCCGGCAAAGCCGCGAAGAAGGCACAATCCGAAATATTGCCGCCCGCGCTGCAAGGCGTCGCAGCCCTGGCTGGCGAATTGGCGCGCGAAAGCAAGCCCATCACTTTGCAGGCTATCGCGCTCGATAATGGCAAGGGCGGTAGAGTACAGGATACCTTCGTTTTGCCAAAAGAAAGTACCGTCATCAATGCCACCTGGCGCGAGGCCGCGCCCGCGCTTCTGCCAGCTATTGAGCAATTCGCTACCATCTTTTTGCTGAACCCTCTGGCAGTTGCGAAACCGTCCGTAAAGAATACAATCCCGTTTATGACGGTGGACGAGTTCGCGGCGCTGTTTCAGCGTACCACGCCGACGGAGTTGTGTTTGGTGATGATGCATCGACAGGTTGAGAGCGTATTGCTGCCGGCTTTGCGAAAGCCGGAGGGAGCAGCCGCTTTTACGGCGTTATTGCGCAGTGATCGCTGGAAGGCGTTGCTGGCGCGGGAGGGCGAGGACGCGCAAAGGGTTGATAAGGTGATTGATCTGTGGCTGACAGCCCTGCAACCGCATTTCACCTTTGTGCAGCGTATCGCCTTCCCCGTGTTGATCGGCCCGGCTACTGTAGAAGATGCCCCTTGCTCGCTGGTCTTCGCCACGCGCCGCCAGGATAGCCTGGTGTGTATGAATGATGTCGTGCGCGACTATCGTAGGCGTATCGAGCAGGAGAGCCGCCGGGGCATTTTGAACGAGGGCTGGTTTGCCGCGCAGCAGGCCGAACGCGATATGCAAGCCTTGCGGCAACTGAGCGAAGATACGTTGCGCGAAGGCCGGGCGCGCGCTCCTCGTCGCTGGTCCGACCTGCGCCAGCAATTGCTGCTCGAACGTTTCGGGCAATGGACGCTGCATGAATACGATGAAGTGATGTGTCGTCTCATACAGGAAGACGAGGTACGCTGCGCGTGGCGGCAACCCGAACCCGCCGATACGTCTGCTTGCCGCGTTCCCGGCAACGAGGATGTGTTGCAGTGGCAATGGAAAAAGAGACGGTACTAGGGGGAAATGCCAGGTATGGGGATGCCCGACATTTTAGTAACGCCTCTTAATTTAGGAACGTTCTAGACATAACTTTAGTGGCATAAATCAACATAAAGATTGTATGAAAAATTTTCCTCTACCAAAGTGGTTTGTAATGCGAGTATAATAACTGGAATATAATGAACAGAACAGAGAACATCCGCAAGGGA
>DASTKD010000129.1:0-3568 GCA_035716135.1 Ktedonobacteraceae bacterium | reverse complement strand
AATACTATGCCCCATCCGCGAATGGTAATACCGGCGGTCTGTACGGCGTCACCATCTCCCCGGCAGGCGAGGTCTGGGTAACGATCTCAGCCACCGGCATCATCGCGCGCCTGGATGTTTCTGCCAATCAGTTCGTGTACTATAAGATACCCACTGACGGCAGCCTGCCACTTGGTGTCGTGATGGGCGCAAATCATACCCTGTGGTTTACCGAGGCTGGCAGCAATAAGATTGGCATGTTGCAGCCATAAAAAGGGCATGGGAAAGGCGACCGCAAAGAGGGACAAGGAAGGCGACCGCAAAGAGGGACAAGGAAGGCGACCGCAAGGGTCGCCTCTACTGTGAACGGGCCTGGGAAGCCACGTCGTGTCATAGTAGAGGCGACCCTTGCGGTCGCCTTCCTACCTTTCTACCCTGCCTTGTAGGCTACATGTGGCTTTCAAACCAGCCCAGGATGTGTTTCAGGCGTTCTACGCGCAGTTTGGGATGACCACCGCGTGACATGCCGTGACTCTGGCCTTCGAAGCGCACGAAAAGCGCCTCTCGTCCCATGTATTTCAATGCTGCGAAGAGTTGTTCGGCCTGCTCAATGTTGCAGCGCAGGTCCTGCTCGCTGTGGATGATGAGCAGTGGCGCGTGAATATTCTTCACGTAGGTGATGGGCGACATGTGCATGTATTTTTCGAGGTCTTCCCAGGGTGTGGTATCCAGTTCGTCATCGGCGAATGTCCAGCCGAAATCGCCTGAGCCGAAATCGGAGGCCAGGTTGGTGACGCAGCGGTCAGTCACGGCCACTTTGAAGCGGTCGTTGTGACTGATGAGCCAGTTGGTCATGAAGCCACCGTAGCTACCACCCGTCACGCCCATGCGCTGCTCGTCGATGTAGCCCTGCTGGAGGAGCGCGTCCACGCCCGCCATGATGTCCAGCGAGTCTTTCTCGCCCCATGCTCCGCGTACCGCCAGCGAGAAATCGCGCCCATAACCGATGCTGCCGCGCGGGTTGGTGTAGAGTACCACGTAGCCAGCTGTCGTTAGCAGTTGCATCTCGTGGAAGAAACCATAGCCGTACTGGGTAGCGGGACCGCCGTGTATCTCAACGATCAGCGGGTATTTTTTGGATGGGTCGAAGTCGCGTGGCTTCATTACCCAGCCATCCATCGGCCAGCCATCCACGCCGGTATATGTGAAATGTTCGGGCGCGGAGAGATTGAATTCGCTGAGCAATTCTTCGTTGAAACCTGTGACGCGGCGCAATTCACCGGAGGCGGCGGTTGAGCGCGTGAAGATTTCCTGCACTCGTGTCGGGCTGCCGATGAGCAGCGCCATTTTAGCGGCAGCGTGGTCAATGCTGAAGTCGCGCACCTGTAGTTCGCCCGGCGTGAGCGTTTGTGGCTGCTTGCCTGCTCCGCTGACCGGGAAAGTGAAGATGCGTGACGCACCCCGGTGGCTTGCCAGGCCGTAAAGCGTTTTGCCATCGGCTGACCAGGCGGGCGGCGGCGCGAGATGTTCGTCGCCAATATCACTGTTGGTCCAGTCCTGGAAGCTGCCCTCGAAATCCCAGGTCAGGCAGGTTGCCGCGCTGCGGTCTGCATTGGCTGCGATGCTATAGATGTCGGTATGACCACCGGAACGCAGTTTGAGTACGGCCAGGAATGCCAGCGTCTGGCCGTCGGGCGACCATGATGGAGCGGCGCACGCCAGCGACCCATCCGTCAGGCAGCGTAGTTCTCCCGCTTTGTCTCCATCGATTGCCAGCGTATAGACATCGGGACTGGGGATGCGCCAGCGATCTTCGGCGCGGCTGGAGGTGAAGGCGATATGGCTGCCATCGGGCGACCATGCAGCATCGCTATCGTCCCAGTCGCCCTCGGTCAATTGCGTGGCTTCGCCACCCTGCGCGCCGATCAGGAAGAGATGGCTGCGGCGCTCGTAGATATAGCCGACGCCGTCGAGCCGGTACCAGAGGCGGTCGATTACGCGCACCTTAGGCAGCGGTTTGCCGTCTTCGCTTTCTTCGTCCGCCGGGCCGACCGGCGCGCTAAACAGGATATGCTTGCCGTCCGGCGACCAGACCGGGCCGGACGCGCCGTGCTGCATGAAGGTCACTTGCTGCGCTTCGCCGCCGCTGGTCGGGATAATCCATATCTGCGGTTTGCCTTTCCCCAGCTTCTTCGCATCTTTTTCATTCTTGTTCGCCAGGTCGCCTTCGCGCTCTGAAACAAAGGCCAGCCAGCGCCCATCGGGCGACCAGACCGGAGTGTGCGCGTTGGCAGTGCCAGCCGTGAATTGCTGCGCCTCGCCTCCCTCGACTGGAACCATCCAGACGGAGGAGCGATACTTATAGTTGCGTTCGTCTGTCGTCGTCACGACGAAGGCGATGCGCTTGCCATCAGGCGCAATGCGCGGATGGCTGACAGGTTTGTACTTGTACAGGTCTTCAATAGTAACGTTGCGTAAACTCGATGACATGCGATTTTCCTTTACATGGCACTACTGGTTAGTTGTTGCCACTTCATGGTAAATCACCACTCCGGTAACGTCAAGGGTAATGCTCTTGCAGCATGGTGTTTCTGCTTGTAGAATACAAGTGTGACCCTGGGTATTTTATTCTGCCACAGGTTGAAAAGTTCATGCTCGAAACAGGAGGTTCATATGGAAGGCTTGATGATGAACTATCCCCTGACGCTCCAGCACTCTTATGATCGCGCTGTGCGTCTGTTTGGTAAAAAGGAGATAGTGACCCAGACGGATGAAGGACTGCATTGCTATACTTTCCGCGAGTGGGGCAAGCGCACGGCGCAGCTTGCCAATGCGTTACGTGGGGCAGGCGTACAGGAGGGAGACCGCATTGCCACTTTCGCCTGGAATACCTATCGCCACCTGGAGCTATATTTCGCTATACCCTGTATCGGGGCGGTTCTGCATACCCTGAACATTCGCCTGTTTACCGATCAACTGGTCTATATCGTCAATAATGCCGAAGACTCGATCATTTTCGTGGATGGCGACCTGGTGCCGCTGCTGGAGGGCGTCGCCGATCAACTGAAGAGCGTCAAACTCTTCGTCATCATGGGCGACGCGCCGAGAGCAACGGGCAAGCTGGAACCCTCGGTTGAGTATGAATCGTTTATCGACGGCCAGCCTGATACCATCGATTGGCCGGCTTTCGATGAGAATACTGCCGCCGCCATGTGTTACACATCTGGCACGACAGGCAATCCCAAAGGCGTTGTTTACAGTCATCGTTCTACTTTCTTGCACTCGATGGGCGTTGGTATGGCCGATGGTATCGGCATGTCGGAGCAAGATACTATTTTGCCCATTGTGCCGATGTTCCACGCCAACGCCTGGGGTTTCCTGCACGCGGGCATCATGATGGGCAGCAAAATTATTCTGCCCGGACGCTTTATGGACCCCGTGCGTCTGACGCGCGTGATGGAGTCGGAGCGCGTGACGGTAGCTGGCGGCGTGCCGACCATCTGGATCGGCCTGTTGAGCCTGCTCGAAAAGGAGCCGCTTGATCTTTCCTCGGTGCGTATGCTCATCTGCGGCGGCTCTGCCGTGCCGA
>DASTKD010000128.1:0-8312 GCA_035716135.1 Ktedonobacteraceae bacterium | reverse complement strand
CGGATGCGCAGTGGATAACTACGCAAGAGGGTAAGATGGCGCGTGTCGTCAATGCGTATTTCAATGAAGGTATCTGGACATCAAGCAGTTCCGGTGGAGTGCGCAGCCGCGTCGGAGAACATCATCGTATGCTCAGTGCCTATCTCAACACGCTGGTTGCTGCCAGATTGGTGTTTGAACAGATGGCAGAACCAGCCGCAAACGATGAAATTTCTGGACGATTGCCGGGCAACTGGGAAGTTCCCTCCATCCTGCTGATACGCGCGTCGCAAGGTATGAAACAACGAGTGACTCATATTCTCTTGCATGGTACACTGGAGAGAACAAATTCGCTCGAAAGGAGATGAAGTTGATGGTGATTCGCGTATTACTGGCCGACGATCATGATATTGTGCGTGAAGGGCTGCGTGTTTTCCTGGGTCGTGACCCTGAACTAGAAGTGATTGGCGAGGCGGCGGACGGAGAAGAGGTGGTTCGACTGGCGCGCCAGTTGCGCCCGGATGTGGTGCTTATGGACTTGCTCATGCCTGTGATGGATGGAATCGCTGCTACAACTGTCATCCGGGGCGAGTTGCCAGAAACAGAGGTTGTGGCGCTCACTAGCGTACTGGAAAGTGACGCGGTAGTGGGAGCCGTTAAAGCGGGAGCCATTGGTTATCTTCTCAAAGATACCCACGCCGACGAGTTGCTGAAAGCCATTAAAGCTGCGGCCGCCGGACAGGTCCAACTTTCTCCACGCGCCGCCGCTTTTCTCATGCATAAGGTGAGAGTGCCTGAAACGCCGGAGAGCCTGACCGAGCGTGAAACAGAGGTGTTGCGCCTGCTTGCTCAGGGGCTGTCGAATAAGGAAATTGCGCGCGCCCTCCAGATCGTCGAGGACACCGCCAAGGTGCATGTCCACAATATCCTCGCCAAACTTGGTGTGCAGAGCCGCACTCAGGCTGTTTTGTACGCGATGCGCCTGGGCCTGGTAGCGGCTGGGCCAGAAAAGAAGCAGAAGAAACCAGCATCTTGAATGCTCTGGTTGAAAAGGTGAAGGAGGGATGAACGATGAAAAATGCCGCTAGCTTCCTTTCATCAAAAGAAGTGCGCGCGAAGCCACGTTGGAGACGCTACGTAAATGATAGCCTGCTCGCCATTGGTGGAGTCGCGCTTGTTACTACGATCATCGCGCTTGCTCACCTCTATCCCAGAATTCCGACTATCTCGTTTGTTTATCTGCTCCTGGTGGTTTCCCTGGCGGGCAGGCGCGGCTGGTATGCCGCGATCCTGGCGTCGCTACTGTCCTTTCTCGCCTTCGATTTCTTTTTCTTTTCGCCGCAGTACACCTTTATCGTCCTGAACAATCAAGACCTGCTTACATTGTGTGTTTTCCTGGTCATGGCTGTTATCACCGGCCAGTTAGCCTCGGCGCAGCGACGACGCGCTGAAGAAGCCACGACGCGCGAAAGAGAATTGCGTCTCCTCTACGAACAGGCGCAGGAACTGGCATCACTCCAGGAGCGGCAGCGCCTGGCGCGCGAGTTACATGACTCCGTTTCGCAGGCCCTCTACGGCATCAGCCTGGGAGCGCATACCGCCCGGAAGGCGCTGGAGAACGATCCCGAACAGGTCAAAGCGTCAATAGAATATGTGAATACCCTCGCCGAAGCCGGGCTTGCCGAGATGCGCGCGCTCATCTTTGAACTGCGCCCGGAATTTCTCGAAACAGAGGGACTGGTGGTAGCCCTCTTAAAACAGGTCGATGTCTTACGCGCGCGTTATAAATTGACTGTCGAGGTGGAACTTGATGAGGAGCCGGCGCTCTCCCTCGATAAGAAATATGCCCTGTACCGTGTGGCGCAAGAGGCATTGCATAATGTTGTGCGACACGCGCGCGCCACTACGGTGACAATCCGATTAGTAGAACGGGAAAATGAGATCACCCTGGAGGTGCGCGATAATGGAAGGGGCTTTGACCCAACCAGCGCGTTTCCGGGGCATCTTGGTTTACGCTCCATGCGAGAACGCATCGCAAAAGTCAGTGGGACACTGGCACTCGAGAGTTCCCTCGGAAATGGAACCAGCATCCGCGCGCGCGTACCAATACAGGCATTATCCCAGGCTTAATCTATCAGGGAGGCTCGTGTCCAATGCCCTTTTATCTTTGACTTGTCTTATGTAATGTGATATAATTAGAACAAGAATTCAATGTATGTTGTACACTAAGTTCAGATTTTCCGTATCTGAGGCGCTGCGAAAGAATAGTTACAAGAGAGAATGTTCCATGCCCGTCAAAGAAAGGGGCAAAACCGATGAGTATGATACAGCTTACACAGAGCATCCATATAATGCCTGCTGGTTTCAGCAGATATAGTAAACAGGCCATGCAGCCCGCGTTGCCGGGTTTAGAGGTTGAGCCGGAGAGCAGGCCAATCGTGACAAACGGCCAGATTGCCGAAGTGCTTTCGGGTATCGCTGGCCTGCTGGAGTTCCAGAACAGCAACCCTTATCGTATTCAGGCGTATCGCAATGCCGCGCGCGGTGTGCTTGAGCTAGAGGAACCGGCCGCGGACGTTATCGCGCGCAAGCAGTTGTTGCCCGTACCCGGTTTGGGGAAGCGTTTGCAAAATCGTATCGCCGAGCTGGTCAATACTGGCACCATGACCTTTTACCAGGACTTGAGCTTGCAGTTGCTACCGGTTGGCGCGCGGGCATTGATGGCGATTGAGTATGTAGGTCCTCATATCGCTATCCGGCTCTACGAGGAACTGGGTATCGACACGCCCGAAAAGCTGTGGTGGGCGGCGCATCGCCAGCGCATTCGCGCCCTGCCCGGCTTCGGCGCGCGCAGCGAGGCAAGACTGAAAGCGGCTGCGGCCCAACTCATCAGCCGCAAAGAGGCGAAACAGCTTGATGGAGTCGCATAACTGTCATTAGCCTGTGGTTCATTTTTCAGAGAGTGTATGTAATGTACTGCACCTCTCCTGGAAAATGAACCATTTTTTTGTTGACAGGGCAACGGTATATCTGTATCCTGATGGAAAAAGAGGGAGTAACTGTTAGTGTATACGCCAATTTTAGCAACGCTGGGATATATTCTTTCGCCTGACGGTAAACAGGTTTTGATGATTCATCGTAATAAGCGGCCAGACGATATACATTATGGCAAATACAATGGTCTGGGCGGGCGCATAGAAGCAAATGAGGATATTGTTACAGGGATGCGCCGCGAAATATTTGAGGAGTCCGGGCTGACTGCTGAGCATATGGCACTGCGCGGAACTATCTCATGGCCTGGCTTTGGCAAGCAGGGTCAGGACTGGTTTGGCTTTATTTTTCGCATTGAAAGCTGGCGCGGCGAGCTTCACGAAGGCAACCATGAAGGAACGCTCAAATGGGTGCCGCTGGCGTCGCTGCTGCAATTACCGCTCTGGCCGAGCGATGCGCTCTTCTTGCCGATGGTTTTTGATGATGATCCCCGTCAATTTCATGGGTATATGCCATACCACAACGGCGAAATGGTCAGTTGGAGCTATATGCGTGTCTAGCAGGCATGAAACTTATTTTTCTCCTGCTTTATATCCAATAGGTATAGCATCACGCGCGCGTCCAATCTGGCAAACCAGCCACGTCAGATCGTGTGTGCGGATTCCCGTTAATGCCCATCCAAGCTCAAGCGCGCCAGCATAGAAACGCGCTCGATCCAACGCTTCCTCAATCGCTGGATAATAACGCATCATGAGTTGTACGAAGGATTCGCCATATGCATTGATGAGCAACGCAAAATCGCTCGCAGGATCGTTTATCGAGGCTGTGCCAAAATCAATAACTCCCGTGATGCGCTGCTCAGTTTTGTCATACAAAATGTGGTACGGAGCGAGGTCGTCATGAATAATCGCGGGCATATATGTAAGGCTAAGTTGACCACTGAGTACGGGTTCAAAAAGGTGTTTCACCCAATCCTTTGCCATCGTCATGAGATAAGGGAAAAGTTCTTGCTCGATTTCCGTATAGAAATGCGCGTATTGCGCCTGTTTCTGTTCGGGAGCCGCATAGGGAAGAGCGTCATGGATGGGTAAAGCATGGAGTTGCCGAAGAAAAGTTGCTAACTGCTTCGCATATCGATTCTGAACAGTCTGGCTCGTGCCAAATATATCATGGCGGTAGAGCGGTTCGCCCTGTATCATGGGATATGCAACGAAGTCCGGTTCTCGGTGTTCAAAAAGTGGGACGGGCATGTCGAGATACTTTCGCGCGAGATCAAGTATATCTGCTTCAACCAGGAGCGACGCCTGCGCCTCTTCATTTTTGGGAAAGCGGCAAACAAGCTCATTGTTGATAATGTATACATCGTTCACAAGCCCATCGGTATCCGCGTAGACGGATGAAATAATGAGTTCAGGGTATGATGCAAGAATGCGGTCAAGGTAATACGCCGGTATATCCATTATGCCTGATCCCACAAAAACATGCCTATCTCGCTCAAAGCTGCCATGGCGCGGCAGGTGATCTCGATGGACTCATAGTATGGAACGCCTTCTTCGCGTAAGATGCGTAGCGCGGGAATATCGTGTCGGGCGTAGATGCTCTGCACCAGCACCGGTTTGTTGTAATGCCTTACGAGCTTGCCCAGTTCGCGCGCGGCGGCTTCTTCGCGGGGACCGAAATCCTCCGAGAGCAGCCAGCGATAACCGCCGAAAAGTCCGGTAATGATGACACCATCTACTTCAGGGTCTTTCAGACAAACTTCGGTGAGCCAGGCGAAGGCCAGGGGGTCTTCGTCGGCGGCTCCAGCCACATCGACCGGGTTGGTCGATGTGGCGCGCGCGGGCATGAGCTTGCGCAGCGCTTCCTGTGTTTTCACGCTTAATACCGGAACTTCCAGTCCGGCGCGAATGACCGCGTCTCCACTGGCAACAACGCTGCCCCCGCCATCGCCGATGATGGCGATGCGGCGACCACCACCGGGCGTGGGTGGCTGTGTTGCCAGTGCCTGGGCGACCGGAAAAAGTTCATCTGATCGCACCACGCGCACCACGCCGCTGCCCAACAAACCGGTATCATGATCGGGTCGAACGGTAGAGATGGTGCCGGTATGGGCAAGCGAGGCTCGCACGCCAACTTCAGTCGCGCCGCTCAGCAGGATCACGGTAGGTTTATAGCAGCCGCGCCGGTACATATCGTGCGTCACTTCGCGCAGCGTTTGCTCTTGAATAGCCTCGACATAACCGGCGATGACGCGCGTTTCCGGGTCGCTCGCCAGGTATTGCATACATTCGGGGAAGGTGACATCGACGGCGTTGCCCACGCTCAAGAACGTGGTGAAGCCGCAACCATCCAGGTGCGCCTGCGCGTAGAAATACATGCCCAGATTGCCGCTCTGGGAAACCAGTCCAAGCGGGCCATCTGGCAAGGGAAAGACCATGCCCAGCGCGTTGAGTTGCGCCCGTTTGACGTACACGCCCATGCAGTTGCTGCCAAGAATACGAATGCCATGCTTCCGGCAACGCATTACCAACTCCTGTTCCATAGCGCGGCCCTCTGGCCCGGTTTCGCTGAAGCCGGCAGTGATAATGACGATGCCCTTTACACCATGCACGATGCAATCGTCGATGGCCTGCGGAACAAATTGATAGGCGGTGGCGATGATAGCCAGGTCAACTTGCTCAGGCACATCGCGCAGCGTGGGGTAAGTTGGGCGGTTAAGCACTTCTGGAATGGAAGGGTTGATAAGATAAATAGGGCCGGGGAAACCTCCGGCGATGAGTTGACGGGCGGCTACATGCCCCCATTTATGGGGAGCGCGCGACGCGCCAAGAATAGCGATAGCGCGAGGATTCAGTACCTCCTCAAGCGTATAGGGAACGTGACTCATTCTTGCTCCTCGTCGCTATCGCTATGGTTGTTTTTGCGTTCATTGCGCAGCAGTTCTTCAACGCTGCGAATCAGGCTGTCCGCGCTCGGCAAGGGGCCAGAGACGGGCGGTTTGTCAGGGGTAATCCTGGCGTTTTCATCTTTATCTTCATCCTCCTCATCCTCCTCGTCCCCGGCCAGCATACTCTCGGTCTCGCTTTCCAATTTGCGCACGTAGGCGCTGGCTTCCGGGTCGCGCGCAACAAGCGCGGAGATTTGTTCCTCAAAGCGTATGGCATCGTTCTGAAAATCGCTCAGGTCAAGGTCAAAGGCCAGGAAGGTGTTCAAGTAGGTCAGCAGCGCGGAGGTCACTTTGATGTTCGGCGTAGCAACCAGGTAATGAGGCGCGGCGGCCCACAGGCTCGAAACCGGAATTTTGGCGCGGCTAATGGCATCATGTATCACGCCTGTAATACCTGTTGGTCCTTCATACCGCGAGCCTTGCACGTTGATTTCATCCATGCGCTCCAGCATCTCCGGCGTCGAGGAATAGCCGGTCACTGGCACGTCCCTTGTATGAGGAATGTTTGCCAGGAATGCTCCCAACAAAAGCACTTCCGATACATTAAAACGTTTGCAGACTTCCATAAAAGCAGAAGAGAATGTCTTCCACTTGAGTTGCGGTTCTACGCCCGTGAAGAGGATGACATCTCGTTCCCAGATTGGATCAACGAATGCGTAGAACCGATTGGTCGGCCAGCTAATCGAGCGAACCTGTCCCTTTTTAGTTTGTACGGTGGGACGGCTTTCATTAAAAACATAAAATTCTTCGGCCTCGATTTCGGCAATGCACACCGTCTTCCAGCGATCTATAAGAAATTTAACCGCCGTCGTAGCTGCCTCTGCCGCATCGTTCCAACCGGAGAAAGCGGCTACGACAATGGGACTCCGCAACTCAGGCTTTTTATGATAGTGTACGAAAGCCATGTGAACTCCTCTACGCGCGCATGTTCCACACTCAAACATGCATTTTGATAATTGCTCTTATTGTACCATGTCTGAGAAGAGAATATGGCACAGTATAACATACAGGGGCAAGAGTGAGATTTCCTATAGCCATAGACTATCCTGAACTGAAGAAGAGATAGCTCTCAGATTGCTTATAAGCAAAGCTATGGGCCTCGGCTCGCATCTTAACGATATCAGCGAAAAAGATACAAGCAGGCAGAGAATTTATAGAAACAACATCTTATCAAAGAAGGAAAACTGCTTCCACTAAGTCCTATTATGGAAGTTAAAGCTGTGGTATACTTCCATTAATGCGCAAAAAGTGCATCGGTATCGGAGGAATCAGAGAATAGGAGATTCTCTATGCATCACCTCCCGATCGGAACGATCACGTTGCTTTTCACTGACATAGAAGGGTCTACTCACCTGCTGGAGCAACTGCGCGAGCGCTACACCGACGTACTGGCAGAGTACCGATCCCTGCTACGTACTACGTTCAGTGCGTGTGGCGGCCACGAGGTCGATACGCAAGGCGATGCCTTCTTCGTGGCCTTCACTCGCGCCACCGATGCCGTCCGGGCAGCTGTGGATATGCAACGCGCCATAGCTTGCCATGCCTGGCCCGATGGGGTGTCGGTGCGCGTACGCATGGGGCTGCACACGGGAGAGCCGCACCTGACCGCCGAAGGCTATGTGGGCCTGGATGTACACCGTGTCGCACGCATCATGAGTGCTGGACACGGCGGCCAAATCCTGCTCTCCCAGACGACGCGCGACCTGGTGGAACACGATTTGCCAGATGGGGTGAACTTGCGCGACCTGGGAGCCTACCGCCTCAAGGACTTAGAGCATCCCAGCCATCTCTACCAGTTGGTCACTCCTGGCTTGTCTGCTGATTTTCCACCCCTCAAGACGCTCGATATCCACGCCCACAACCTGCCTGTCCAACTCACACCGCTCATTGGGCGTGAGCAGGAGATTGCTACTATCCAGTATCTGTTGCAACGCCAGCAGGTGCGGTTGCTCACGCTCACGGGGCCGGGTGGTTCTGGCAAAACCCGCCTGGGGTTGCAGGTGGCAGCCGAACTGAGTGAAGTGTTCAACGATGGCGTGTGGTTCGTGAACCTGGCTCCCATTAGTGATCCTGAGTTGGTCGTCCCCACCATTGCTCAGACGCTCGGCGTCAAAGAGGCCGTCGGCCAACCTCTGCTCGACCTGCTGAGTGCCTGGCTACGAGAGAAGGAGGTACTGCTGCTACTGGACAACTTTGAGCAGGTGATTGGTGCTGCCGTCGAGGTGGCGGCGCTGCTGGCTCGTTGCCCCAGGCTCAAAGTACTGGTCACCAGCCGCGCCGCGCTGCATGTGCGAGGGGAGCAGGAGTTTGCTGTTGCCCCATTAACCATACCCGACCTCAAACATATTCCTGATCTGGTGACGCTCTCACAATATGAGGCAGTGGCCTTGTTCAT
>DASTKD010000127.1:0-6284 GCA_035716135.1 Ktedonobacteraceae bacterium | reverse complement strand
GAGCCTCGGCTGTATCGGTGATGTCGGTGGATGTAATGGGCAAGGAGAACTTGCCCAGTTGCTGGAATGCGCCCGCCGTGCGCGAAAGGACTAGCACGCCATCGCGTTTGTTGACCACCGGCCCCTCTTTGGCGACCAGGTTCATGCCGTCGATGATCGGGTTGACCAGCAGGGCATCATAGTGCTGCATGGCTGCCAGCGCCTGGATGCGATCATTTTCGTAGAAAGCATGGATGGGCGTCCATTCCTCTGTGCCGAAACGCTGGTTGATCTCCTCGACCAGCTTCTTGACATCACTGTTATAGCGTTTATATTTCGCCAGTGTCTGGCGCGACGGCACCAGAAACGCCAGGAAATTCACTTTGCCGAGCAATTCTGGATGCTCTTCGAGCATCAGTGTATACGCCTGAAAGCCGCGCAGGATATTCTTGGTTGGCTCGATACGGTCCACGCGCATGATAGTTTGTTCTCTCAACAGCGGCGAGAGTTTGTTCACTGCGCGTCTTCCGGCCAGCCCCTGCGCCAGGCGTTTTTCGTCCGCCACAGAGATGGAGATCGGGTAGGCGCGGACCTGTGTGCGATGCCCCTGCCACCAGATGGCGCTTTCTTCAAAATCGACCACCGACCCTTCCAGCAGCGTGCGCGCGCCCTCTAAGAAGTTGTGGGCGTCGCGTTCCGTCTGGAAGCCGATGATGTCGTTGCCGACCAGCCCGTTGTAGATGGCCTGCGTCATGTTGCCCGGTAGAAACTGCCAGCAACGAATATCGGGCCAGGGGATGTGAATAAATTGTTGCATAATGATGGTCGGGTGCTGTTCGCGGATCATGGCAGGCGCGAGATAGAGGTGATAATCATGCAGCATCACCACTGGCGTACCTTCTCCCCGCTCAATCTCAGCAATCACCGCGTCAGCAATCGCGCGATTTGCTACACAATAGCCATTTTTCCAGGCATCTTGCAGCTTCTGCGCGGACTGTGAGTCCTCGGTAGGATCATACAGGTAGTGTTGTAAGAACCAGAGCAACTGATTGCTGATTTCCTCGTAGTGTTTGCGGTAAGCAGCTTTGGAAACAACTACGTAGCGCAGCAGCATGTTTTGCCCTGGTAGAGGCGAACGCATCACACCCTCATGTTGTTGGGCCTCTTTCGCCGCGATGCGATCAGCCTCGGTCATCGCCATTGCCACCCAGGTGACATCCATACGGCTGTTCGCGCCTGTTAGCGCGGTGACAACGCCACCAGGGCCTCTACGATGCTTCAGTTCGTGTTCCTGGCTCAGGTAATATTCGACGGGACCGCGATTGGTGGCTACAATGAGACGGCTCGCATGTATCGACTGCGGCGTTTTTGTTGGTATACGTAGAACTGTGGACACCGGTTTATCCTTTCGTCTGGCACAGCACATCAGGGTTTGATGACCCTTGATGGTGAAAGTCTGGACCTGTCAATATCCACGCAGCGTTGGGTGGGTCGTAGCAACACCTCCTACAGATGTCCCATATGCTCATCGTTTACCCGCGCTTACATCAAGCGTAGCACGGACGGGACACCCACCAGAGGTGTCGCTACAGTCCTTATGAAGAGACGTTCCGGCGCAAATTGAAACACAATCGTCTCTCTTTATATATCGTGATATGTACATGGTATCTATGATATAGTACCACATCTGGCATGACCTATGGGTAAAGTGTGCTAGACTAATATTACTAGTAGCGCACTTTTTTGACTGTTTCCCATACAATATACTCTTGAGAATAGTGAAAGGTTTCAAAAATCATGATACGTATAGATCAACGTTCCGCGACAGCACTTCGTTCCGTGCATTTCACCGTTGATTTTTTGGAGTACGCGGAAGGTTCAGTATTGATTGAGGCGGGCAAAACGCGCGTTTTATGCGCGGCCAGCGTCGAGGAAAAAGTGCCGCCGTTTTTAGAGGGCGAGGGTGTGGGATGGGTGACGGCGGAATATAGCATGTTGCCGCGCGCCACCCATACGCGCAGTTCGCGCGAGCGAGAGGGGCGCGTGAGCGGGCGCACCCAGGAAATCCAGCGTCTCATCGGGCGTTCGTTACGCGCGGTAGTAGACAGGCAAGCGCTGGGACCGCGCACCATCACGCTCGATTGCGACGTTATCCAGGCGGATGGCGGCACGCGCACCGCCTCGATCACCGGGGCTTACGTCGCGCTGTACCGCGCCTGTTCGCACCTTGTCACACGCGGCATACTGGCGACCCATCCCTTGAAAACAGCCGTAGCCGCCGTAAGCGTAGGCATAGTTGGCGGCGAAATCATGCTCGATCTTTGCTATGAAGAAGACTCACGCGCCGATGTCGATTTCAACGTCGTCATGACCTCCGAACACGAATTTATCGAAGTCCAGGGAACGGGCGAAGGCGATGTCTTCAGCCGCGCCAGCATGGATGCCCTCACCACCCTTGCCGAGCAGGGCATCGACCAACTATTGGAGATACAAAAACGCTATATCTAAGCACTATTGTCATCCTGAGCGCAGCGAAGGATCTCTCGCCGACCAATAAGAGATCCTTCGCTGCGCTCAGGATGACAACGGGAAGTGAAGGATGACAACGGGAAGTGAAGGATGACAGGGGGCGGGCGGCTAACGGTACCAAAGTACCGAAATATACGACCATTCGTATACCATCCGTTATACATTAGTGATAATAAGCGGGGTTTAAAGGGGCGCTGCCCCTTTGCGAGGCGTGGGGAAAAATGGCAGAGCTATCTGGCCTTATAAAATAACATCGACCTGCCGGACCAGCGGCAGAATCGAGAGGAGCGCATATTGAAACCGAATACGGAGCGAAAATGGTACTGGCGCATCATTGATCTGATCAACCCGTTGCGCGATCCCAGCTTGACAGTGGCGGCAGTACTCACTTTCATCGAAGAAGCAGGGCAGCATGATGCCTGGTACTGGATCATCGTGGTTTTGCTCGTCAACTGGCTGGCCGTGCGCGGCGTGGTCTGGCTCGTCGTCAATTTCACCTTCGCCAGCACATTCATCAGCCGCCGCGTCTGGTGGGCTATGCGACATCCGCGCCTGGCATGGCGTATTCTGGACGCGGTGGGCCATGAAGAAATCGTTATCGGCGGTATTCCTGCTTTTTCCGATAGTATGCTTTTGCCCGATGGTTCGACCGTCTTCAATATGAGTCCTTCGCTGGCCGCGAGCGGCATCCAGGTCATCGGTGAACTCCCGGCTGGCACCGAGATCCCCATGCTGAATATGCCCAATGGACAGGTTGCCCCCAATTTCGCGGCCCTGACAGGCAATTCCGGCTTTTATGACGTTTCCACCTCCGGCGCGCTCCCTGGCATCAACGGTATGAACGGCCAGCCTATGCCCATGGGCTTCCCACAACTTGGCCCCAACGGCATGATTAGCCAGCAGACGACCGACGGTTTCCCGCAGGCATTCCCCCCGCAGCGTCCATCCGAAGAGGAAGAGCGTCTGCGCCAGCAGATAGCCGCCATGACGCGCCTGTTTGACGACTGGATGCAATTCACCGAAGAAAAGTGGCGCACGATAAGCGATAGCCAGCTTGGTTGGAAGCCCCTGCGCGGCAGGTGGGGGAGTTGGGATGATATTTTCCAGGATGCCTATGCGGCCAAAACGGCTGATATGATGGCGCGGGCTGCCCAGGCGGCGGGCGAGGCCACGACACGCCGTTTCGATACCTCTAAGGATAAAGGGTCGGCCGCCTCGGCTGTGGCCTGCTTCATGCGCGACATGATAACGCTGCGCCAGGGCCTGGAGATGGTACGACCGGCGACCAACAATGAGAGCGAAACGCCCAATGTGCAGCCGGTCATACAGCCAACGCGGACATCATTTAACGGCAATACCATGCCGGGCAGTTTCGCGGGCAGTTCTCAGCGCAATTCGCTGATCCGCCGTCCCGCGCCCATTTATGTGGACGCCGATTCCAATAAGTAAGTGACCATCATAACAGGGAACAGACAGGGTTTGCCTTTCGGCTGTCATCCTGAGCGCAGCGAAGGATCTCTCGCCACGCTGAGATCCTTCGCTGCGCTCAGGATGACAGGGAGTGGCGAAGGGTGATATATAGCGGCGGGACTTGTCCCTGTTCAATCTCCGGTGTACAATACTTCCACGAGAGGTTTTGTCACAACGGAGGTTTTTTTATTTATGCCGAATACGATAAATGAGATTACCATCATCGAAGACGTGATGGCGCGGGAGATATTGGACTCGCGGGGTAATCCCACTATTGAAGTTGAAGTGCTGCTGATGAGCGGCGAGCGCGGTGTGGCGGCTGTGCCATCGGGCGCATCCACGGGCGCGCACGAGGCCGTCGAATTGCGCGATGGCGACGCGCATCGTTATGGTGGGAAAGGTGTGCTGACCGCCGTCAATAATGTCAATGCCACCATCCGCGAAACGCTGATCGGGCTGGACGCCACAGACCAGGAAACGCTGGACGCCATGATGATTGAGCTGGATGGCACGCCCAATAAGAGTGTGCTGGGCGCGAATGCTATTCTAGGCGTTTCGCTGGCGCTGGCAAAAGCGGCGTCCATTGCCCTGCAACAGCCCCTTTACCGCTACCTGGGCGGGGTTTCGGCGCATACGCTGCCCGTTCCCATGATGAATATTTTGAACGGCGGCAAACACGCCGACAACTCTACCGATATGCAGGAATACATGATTTTGCCGGTGGGCGCGCCTACTTTCCGCGAGGCCCTGCGTATGGGTGCCGAGGTCTACCAGTCTTTGAAGAAGGTGCTGCACGGCAAGAAGTATAATACTAATGTGGGCGATGAAGGCGGGTTCGCCCCCTCGCTTAGCTCCAACCGCGAGGCGCTGGAAGTCATCATCGCCGCCATCGAAAGCGCGGGCTACAAACCCGGCGTTGATATTTGTCTCGGCATGGACCCCGCTTCTAGCGAATTTTATAGCGATGGCAAGTATGTGCTGGCGCGCGAAGGTCGCAGCCTGACCTCGAAAGAGATGATCGATCTCTATGAGCAGTGGATACACGAGTATCCTATTATTTCCATCGAGGACGGTCTGGCCGAGGATGACTGGGATGGGTGGGCGCAAATGCGCCAGCGCCTGGGCAGTCGCATTCAACTGGTGGGCGATGATCTATTCGTTACCAACACGACGCGCCTGCTGCGCGGCATTCAGGAGCATTCGGCTAACTCCATCCTCGTCAAGCTCAATCAGATTGGCACACTCAGTGAGACACTGGCCGCTATCGAGATGGCGAAACGCGCCTCATTCACCGCCGTTGTCTCGCATCGCTCAGGCGAAACCGAGGATACCACCATCGCCGATCTGGTGGTCGCCACCAACGCAGGGCAGATCAAGACCGGCGCGCCCGCCCGCAGCGAGCGCGTGGCAAAGTACAACCGCCTGCTGACCATTGAAGACGAACTGGGCGAGAAATCCGCCCGCTACGCCGGCTTCAGCGCCTTTTACAACGTTCCCGCTTTGTACGCCAGAGCATAAAAATCATACATTCACAATAATTGCTCCGCAATCGGGCTGAGCAAAGAGAGGTAGTATGCCGAAACAAAGTACAGATTCAACCACAACCGCGCAAGAGCGGCGTTCAGCGCATGTCATTCATTACAATATTAGCTATGTGGTTCAGGGGGCTGAACATGGCACCGACGGGGCGATTGTGCTGCTCCACGATATTCTGGGTGGCGCGTTCGCCTGGGACAACGTTCTGCCCGGTCTGGTGGGTAGTAACCGCGCTATCTATGCTATCGATATGCTTGGCTACGGGCAATCGGACCATCCCTGGCCCGCCGACACTTCTATCTGGGGTCAGGCCGATTGTATGAACTTCCTGCTGCAACAACTGAACCTGACCCATGTGGTGCTGGTTGGTCAGGGCATCGGCGGCGGCGTAGCGCAGGTACTTGCTACCCGCCTCTGTCCCGAACGTGTCGCCGCGCTGGTCTTAATCGACAGCATTTGCTATGAATACACCTTCGCGCCCAACTGGCCCCTGCCGGATATGCAGAAACGCCAGGACCAGAACGCGCCCATGCAAACCAAACTCGAAGACATGATGCACGACTTGCGCGAGACCGTGCCAAATGGCGCGTATCATGCGGACCGTCTCAAAGACAAAGACGCTCTCAACATCTACGTTGAACCCTGGGATAGCCACCTGGGCAAAGAAGTCCTTTTCCAGCATATTCGCCTGCTGCTCCCCAACTACAGCAACTCGGTCTCATCCGACCTCAGAACGATGGGCAAACCCGCCCTCATTATCTGGGGCGAGA
>DASTKD010000126.1:0-4270 GCA_035716135.1 Ktedonobacteraceae bacterium | reverse complement strand
GGATGGCGAGGGGCCGGTGTATGGTGATAAGACCGATTTACAGGTGCTGGTAGCAGGCCGAGATAGCCTGGCGGTAGACCTGGTGTGTTGTCAGGTGGTGGGCGTCAAGCCGCGCGACATTCCCCATCTCAAACTGGCGCTGGAGCAGATGGGCAAGCCGAGCTGGACACCGGCAGGCGAAGATACGGGCGTCATCAAGAAGTTCCGCCTGCCGCAGCAAAAAAAGCTCTATCGCTTCATTTTCTGGCTGATGTTCCCGCTTGATTATCCCTATACCTGGATAGCGAAGCGCGGCAAACACTTCTCCACCATGTTGTATGGCACGGGACTGGTAGGCACGCGCCCGCAAATTCAGGAGGACAAGTGTACGCGCTGCGGCGTGTGCGTCGATACCTGCCCGTTGCCCAACGTGATCGACCTCAAAACCCTGAAAGTCAACTATAACACTTGCCAGCGCTGCCTGCTCTGTTACGAGGCTTGCCCGGAGAAGGCCATCAGCGTCAAGGGCTATTCGGGAGCGAGGCAATAACTATGACGGTGTTGGTGACAGGCGCGACAGGCTTCCTGGGTTCCGCGCTGGTGATGGAACTGCTGAAACAAAAGCAATCTGTGCGTATCCTGGCGCGTGACGAGTCTAAGGCGCGCGCCCAATTTGGCGACGCCGTCGAGATTGTAGCAGGAGAGATAACCGACACGCCACAGGTGCAACGCGCCGTTGAGGGCGCGACCATCGTGTATCATTTCGCGGGTCGCCTCTATCATCCGGCCACGCCTGCTGAACTCTATTACCATACCCATGTCGAGGGAACGCGCATTTTGCTGGAAGCCTGCAAGGGTCAAAGCCAGTTGCGGCGTATCGTGCATTGTAGCACGACCGGCGTGCATGGCGTGACGGGCAGAACGCCCGCCGCCGAGGACGCGCCATTCGCGCCCACCAATCCTTACGAAGAGACCAAACTACAGGGTGAATTGCTGGCATTGAAAGCGTGGCAAGAAGATGGCCTGCCCGTCAGCGTGGCGCGTCCGGGGCTGGTCTATGGGCCGGGAGATTTGCACCTGCTCGGCTTCTTCTCCTCCATTAAAAAAGGACGCCCCTGCCTGATCGACGGCGGCAAAGCGCTGATCCACCCCATCTACATCGATGACATGACCGCCGCTTTCCTGCTGTGCGCCGAACGCCCGCAGGCCATCGGCCATAGCTACAACATCGCCGGAGATCAGCCCGTCTCGTTCCGCGAACTGGCTACCGCCATCGCCCATTCGCTGGGCAAACCGTTGCCTAAGGGCGACATTCCCCTGTGGCTGGCAAATCTCGCCTCGGACGTTTTCGCGCTCGTGCCGGGCATGAAGGGCGAAAACGCACCGCTCACGCGCAGCCGGGCGAAATTTCTGACCAACAGCCGCGTTTATGATATTGGGCGTGCCAGAAGCGAACTGGGCTTCGCCCCCACCATGCCACTTGAAGAAGGGATGCGCCTCAGCGCCGATTGGTACCACAAACATGAATATTTATAAATTATGGTTATTATAAACAATGTCGATAGATAGAGCTATCGAAATATACAGGTAACAATGCACAGATGATTCGAGGTTTTCATGCAGTACGATCCAGATGAGCTTCCGCCACCCGTTCGCCCGCGCCCCACGCGCCCGCGCCTGGTGAATATAAACGAAGAGCGGTCAGAGGAGAGACGCGCCACCCGTTCGCCCGCGTCGGGAAGCGACATTTCTATGGAGACCACCGTGATACTGCAACCGTTGCCCGATGAAGACGATGATCCTACCGAGCCGCGAATTGCGCGCGTGCGCTTCAAACCATTGCCCGTAACTGGTGATATCGAGCATATAAACGATGTACATGATAAGGAAGATGACGTAGATGATGTAAGCGAGCAAAGCACCAGGCACCTGAAGCAACTGAGCGGCATGATGCCTGCCGTCAAGATACCAAAAGAGAGTGGTGATGGCGTACTGCCATCTCCCGCACCCGGCGTTGATGAGCAGGAAGAGGGCTACTGGCCGCATGGCATCCAGCAAACGGGCGCGTTTCCCGTTGTCAATCTCTACGGGCGCAAACCATTCGGTCAGACGCTGCCGCAAACACCCGCCATCGTCATTCCGGCCTCTTCTAAGCCCAGGTCGGCCTGGAGAGTGGCGTTAGGCAGCCCGGCGGCGAAAATTATCATTGGTCTTATCATCGGTGTTGGTCTGCTCTTCCTGGTGGCGCATTTCGTTGACCTGCCCACCACCATCGCCATCCTGCGCCACAACCTGACCACGCCGCGCGGTATCATCCTGGCTCTGCTGTCCGGTGCCGCCTTCCTGCTGGCCTTCAGCATTCGCGGCGTGCGCTGGAAACTCTTCCTCAATCCCATTGGCAAAGTCGGCACGTTCAAAGTTATTCAACTCTTCCTGGTGGGCATCTTCCTGAATTTCCTCTTGCCCATACGCGGCGGCGAAGTGGCGAAAAGCCTGATGCTCAAGCGCACCTCCAACATCCCCGTCAGCAAATCGCTGCCCACCGTCGCTATGGACAAGGCGCTCGATCTGATGCCCGCGCTCTTCATCATGGCGATTGTGCCATTCCTGGGCATCAAGATGGACATCAAGCTCTGGATTGTGCTGGCGCTGGTTGGCGGTCTGCTGGTCTGCCTGATCGCCTTCATCGCCCTGGCCGCCTGGAAACGCAACGCCGCCATTCGCCTGCTGCAACGTATGACGGGCCTGTTGCCTCAATCCATCGGCGGCAAAATCGCAGGCTTCGCTACGGGCTTTGTCGATTCCCTGCTGGCGGGCGCGAGCCAGCCACGCATCTTCGTTCCCGCCATGCTGCTCACGCTGGTCGCCGTGACCTTCGACGGCCTCTTTGCCATGCTGGCCTTCTGGACCATCGGCTATCAAATCTCCTTCGGCACCGCCATCTTTGGCTACACCGTCTACAACATGTTCTACATCCTGCCCACGCCTCCCGGACAGGTGGGCAGCAACGAGGCCGTCGGCCTGCTGGTCTTCGCCGGCCTGCTGCACCTGCCCGCCGACAAAGTTACCGCCATGTTCGTCTTCTCGCACCCCTGGTCCGCCCTGCTCATGACCGTCACCGCCATGATCTGCCTCAGCGCCCTGGGCTTAAAGCTCTCCAGCGCCATGAAAGTGCAAACCGAGGGAGAAAACGCTCCAATCTGAAGATTTTGAACTATCACAATCAGGCATGTCATTCTGAGCGCAGCGAAGAATCTCGGTGGGACGAGTGAGATTCTTCGCTGCGCTCAGAATGACAGGTCCGATTGTGGGTATGAAAATTCACCGTGCTGGAGAAGACGCAGACACAGGTAATGAATAATGTGTTCGTTCGGAAAGTCCAATGCGTGGTAGAATACGAGCAAGGAAGGGGCCAGTTCTATGCAACGAAAAGAAGCCGAGGGGAATATTGAAAACTGGATACGGTCTGGCGATTGGGTAGAAGAGCAACTTCGTATTTCCCTACAGCTCCTGGCTTCAGAAGGTCAGGATCAAATCAATCATTATCCTCCATGTGTTGACATCATTGGAGAACTGGTCATGGATTATGAGCATCATGCCTCAGCTATCTATACCTACTGGGAAATTTCCCCGGATCAGTCCGCTCAACTCCAGACCCTCCAGGATTTCTTCTACAGGCTGGATGACCCGGCCACAAGCGATTTTTGGACAGTGGAAGCCATCATCTCTGATCCTCGATGGAATGAGGCGAGAAGCATGGCGAAAAAGGTTCTCCCCTCTTTTAATTGGCCTGTTGAGGTGCCATTACCTGAAAAAGGCAGCACAGGCTGGAGACTTATGCAAAGGGAGACATAAGTGGAAAAGATTCTTCGCGTTGATTACAACCTCGCATGGCTGCCTGAGCCGAACGAAAGCCAGATAGCGCTCACTTCTCAATTGCCTCCTCTGGAACTCGTCTCGACCGCCCTGGTTGTAGCCTTCGCCGGAGACCGTCTTCTGATGACCGAACTGGCGAGCAGGGGCTGGGATATTCCGGGAGGGCATGTTGAGCCAGGCGAACATCCAGAAGAAACCGTACGCCGCGAGGTGCTTGAAGAAACTGGCGCAACGCTGGGAGAACTGCACCTGCTGGCTTATCAGCGTCTCCGGCTCCTGGGTCCCGCCCCCGTTGCTTATGCCTATCCCTACCCCGATTGCTACCAGGTCTTTTACCGCGCGCAGGTCATCTCTCTGCCTGACTTCCTGCCAACCCCGGAGGCGCGAGGCCGCGCGCTTTACTCACCCTCTGAAG
>DASTKD010000125.1:0-8038 GCA_035716135.1 Ktedonobacteraceae bacterium | reverse complement strand
GAAGTCAATAGATCTCTATCCGGTAGAAATCCTGGTCTTTTTGCTGCTCTTTGCGATCATAGCACAGGCCGCTTTTCATGTTCGCAAGTTTACCCTTCCCTCATTCTGGACAATCTGGCCTCAGTTGGGTCTCATCGCGCTGGCAATCATATCAGAAATCATGATTCAGGTGACGTGGCTGCGACTGGTCCCGCACAAGCTGAATACGACGCCGCTCATCTATTCGGAGCTGCTGGCAATAGTCATGTACTGTTTTCCTTTGCTGATACTGTCGATTACCTCAGCGATTCTCTCATTGGATGAACGGCTGATCGAAAAAATTGAAAACTGGTATCTCGGTCTGGCAGTGGCGGCGGCTCTGATCGTCGGGTTTGAAGTCCGGCGCATTGGCGCTGACATCTATACCTTTCGCTATACCGAGCCTGTCATCGTGTATATGTCGCTGCGCGCCCTCGCCCAGTTGATGGCGCTGGCCGCCATGATCGCCTATGCTCGTTTCCTGACCGCCTGCAACTGGAAACAGCGCATCCGCTATGCCGTTATTCTCGCGCTCACAGTAGGGGGCGTCTATTTCACCCTGGAGAATAGCTGGTGGGTCGAACTGGCCGTTGCTCTGATCGTCATAACACTGGTGTATTCGCGCGCCCTGTTCTTCACGGTATGCCTGCTCTGCCTGCCTTTGATCCCGCTCGCCAAAGCGGAACTTACCAAATTGCAGTCGGTCAAATCTGTTGATGCCTATCGCATCATCATCTGGCAGGACGCGCTGCGCATATGGGGCAAGCGGCCCATACTGGGCGTTGGCCCTGGCAATTTCTGGTCTTACGATCAGGTCTATACCCATTTGCCTTTCCTGTTGCGTAACTTCGATACGACGGGTCTGGGTGTGGCGCATAACGGGACGCTCCAAACATTGGGCGAACTGGGACCGCTGGGCGTACTTCTGCTCTACTCGTTTGTCGCAGTGGTGTTCCTTACCGCTTTCCAGCTCTATCGCCGTTCTAAATCCCCGGAAAAGCGTAATGACCGGGTGCTGGGGTTAGTTTGCATGGGATTAGTTATGGGGTCGCTGGCTGGAGATTTTTTTTCCGGCTCTTTCTTTATGCCGCCGCGCCAGATCGGCAGTTTCAAAGATATGCCGCAGGTTCTCAGCACCTGGGTCATCTTCGGATGTCTCTTTTACAAAGATAAAATCTGGCGTCAGATTCAATCGAAAAATAAGGTTTAGATGAGATGGTTTATGAAAGGGGAAGCAGATGCATAATTCAAATGAAGGGGCGCAAAGAGCATTTCTATTCTGGTTGAGCGGATTACCATTCGCTGATATAGCCGCCTTGCCAGAAGTCGAAAAACTGGAGGCGCGTGGAGTACGTGTTGATCTGACACCGTTAATGATGAGCGGAACTCAGTCTCAACACTACCAGGTTTTGAGTGGCAAATCGCCCGCGCGCTTCGGGTTTTTCGATACGCTTATGCCATTAGCGCGTCTTGCCCGTCCCGCCAGTGGAGAAAGCGGCTATACTATCGTCGAAGAACAGAACGGGCGCGATGCCGCTCCCAGACTGCTGCCAGATATACTGCGCAAGGTAGGCTGGTCGGTTCGCTACGAAGAAATCCAGCCCGGTGAACTACAAGCCCTTGTAGAACATTTGCCGTTAGAAACTCCGGCGGCAAGCTGCACGATTATCAAGATCAGCATAGACGCGCATCCTCTTAGCGCGACGCTTGCCGCCTCGCTGGCGGAGGCGTTGCGTATTGCGCATGAGTGGGTGGGCGATACTGGCCTGCTGGCTCTGCTTTGTGATGCGCAACCGGCGCGGGTAAAACGCTTCGTGAATATCAACAATTTCCTGGCCGACATGGGCATTATCGAACGAGATGAGCAGAGCGGTCACATCAACTGGGCCAATTCGCTCGCCTACTTCGCCGGTCATGGTCAATTGTGGGTCAACCTGTTGGGGCGCGATCCACAGGGGGCCGTGCATCCGCAGGATGAGTACGAGGAAGTGCGCGAGACGCTGGTGAAGGCGCTGCCATCCAAAGTGCGCGATGCCGCGACCGGAGAGGCGGTTGTCGAGCGTGTTTATCGCAAGGAAGAACTGTATGTGGGGGATTACCTGTTCTGCGCTCCCGATCTCGTCGTCCAGTTCAAGCCGGGTTACGCGCCTTCGCCGCGCAGCACGCGCCTGGATTTTGATGAGCAGGTAATTACCGTGCCAGAACCAGGCACAATGGCAGTAGCGGGTTTGCATCCCGAAGCGATCAAGGGCTATCTACTGGCAACCGCGCCTGCTCTGGCCTCCGGCCTCTCCCTCTCAGCGCCACTTACTGCCGTCGCGCCCACGCTCCTGCACGCGCTTGGCGTTGAGCATGAAGGTATGGATGAGGCCGCGCTTAGTTTCGCCTTTACGTCTTCCTATCTCGAAGCGCATCCTGTGCGTTCAAACGCGCAAAACCAGGAGCTTTCTGATGAAGATGAAGAGCTGGTAATTAATCGTCTGCGAGATCTCGGCTATATCTAGAGGAATTATCCCAGATGAGCAACGACTTTCTCAATTCGTCAACACATCCACACCGGCAGTTTCAACGACACCGGTTCTTCCCGTTGACGGATGAGCCTGTCGAGCAACCAACCAGGAGCGTCCCGTCAGTCGACGCGCGGCAGTCAGGCGACGGGACGCGCACTCCGGGCAATACGATACAGCGCCAGTGGGCGGATCATAATACCGAAAGTGTTCCGGCAATCATGGAGCAAAGCGGCACGGAGACGCCTCCACCGGCGTTCGGGATCGTCGCTCAACCACCTGTGCAACACGGCATAAGGATACCACCTCTCACGTTCAACAGCTCGCGGCAAGGTGTACTGCCTCAGCCTGTTCTTAGTGACGAGGAGAAGCTGGCGCGACGTAATCGCGCATGGCAGCCGGGAACCTCTGGCTTTAGTGATGCCAGTATGCCTCCCTCTGCCTATCAGAGGGACGATACGTTCCCCATGATGGTGCTGCGGGGCATAGCGCAGAAGCAAGGCGAGCAACAATCCACCATGCAGTCTGAACTTTCAGGGGCGGCCAGCGGGGCTGCCATTGTTGGTTTAGGCAATGTTAGTGGGACGGTATTCAAGTATATTGGCAACTTTATCATCCAGCGCGGCTTTGGTCCCGGTATCTTCGGCTTATATTCGCTGGGTCTGTCCCTCGTGACCCTGGTTTCCTCCATCTTTAACCTGGGCCTGGATGATGCCATGCTGCGTTACATTCCCATCTATCGTAGCAAGAAAAATCCATCCGCGCTGCGCAGCCTGGTTATTTTTTGTACCGCGCTGGCCGGTATTACCGGCATCTTTGGCGCGATAGTATTGCTCATTTTCGCGCCTCAACTGGTCGCTTTCAGGCACACGCCCAAAGATGCTCCATTGTTGACCACGACTTTTGAGCTTATGGCCCCCATGATTCCGTTGCTGTGTATGCAGGGCATCTGGTTTGGCGGCTTACAGGGTTTCAAAGCCTTCAAATTTCGCGTATTATCGCAGCGTCTGGTTCCCGCCCTGGCGCTCATTGTGCTGCTGGGGCTAGCCTTTCTCTTTTCGCATCACATCAAAGCGATCATCATTGCCACCGTCATGAGTACCGTGATTGGAACGGTATTGAGCCTCTATTATCTCTTTCGTCTGGTCTCACGATTGGGCAAGCAGAAATCTACAAACTACGAAGTGCGCGAGTGGCTTGGCTTTGCCACGCCCAATTTTCTCACTACCATCACCGATACCGTGATGGAATCGACGGATACCCTGTTGCTGGCGTTTTTTGCCATCTCCAGCGTCGGTCTCGGTCAATACGCCGCAGCCATTAAATACAGCAATTTCATTGCGTTGCCTCTGGTCTCGCTCAATACCATGTTCGCGCCCACCATCGCGGAACTGCACAGTCAGGGCGAGTTCAAAAAGCTTGAGGCCATGTTCAAGGTCGTGACGCGCTGGACAGTGATTCTCAGCTTACCTGTATTTGGCGTCTGCACCGTCTTCGCGGCCCCCTTGCTGGCCGTTTCGGGCGCTGGCTTTGTGGCGGCGTGGCCGTTGCTGATTGCCTTCTCGGTTGGTGGTCTCATCAACGCCGGGACCGGCTGTGTCGGCTACATGCTCTTGATGACCGGACACCAGAAGCTCTCTTTTATTAACTCCGTGGCCGGTATCATTGTCAATGTTGTGCTGGGCGTCATCTTGACTCCGCGTTATGGCGCGATGGGAACAGCTATTAGTACGGGGCTTGCGGTGGTGGTAATGAACCTGACGAGGCTGATACAGGTGCGTCTCATACTCAAGATTCAGCCCTATAACTGGAATATGTTGAAACCTCTGGCTGCCGGATTGGTCGCCGCCCTTATTTCAGGCGCGGGCCTGTATCTCCTGTATTACATGCATTTCACCTTGATTATGTGCCTGGGATTGGTACCGCTTTTCATAGCGATATATGTTGCCTTGATTGCGCTCTTCCGGCTCGGTCCCGAAGATCAGATTGTGGTTGACAGGCTGCGCAAAAAGTTATTGCGTGGCAAGAAAAAATAAAATAAAAAAGAGGAATACTATGCGAACAGTTATTTTTGGTATCGACGGCCTGACGTACCGTATACTGCATCCCATGATTGAGCGGGGCGACCTTCCCAATTTCAAGAAGGTCAGCGAACAAGGCTGCGAGGCTATTCTCGAATCAAAATATCCACCGCTTACGCCGCCGGCCTGGATTTCGCTTTCGACCGGCCTCAAACCCGCCGGTCATGGCGTCTATGATTTCTGGTCGTATGAAGAGCAACATCAAAAGGGTGTGGCGCGGAAATCGCATGTGCAGACCCATCGCAAGGGCGGCAAGGCCATCTGGAACATCCTCAGTGAGTTCGGTAAGCAGGTGATCGTCATAAACATTCCCTCCACCTACCCGCCTGAGCCGGTCAATGGCGTGATGGTGAGCGGCTATATGACCCCCAGCACTGATGTCGATTTCACCTATCCCGTCGCATTCAAAGAAGAAATGGCTCAGGTTGTGCCAGATTACGAAATCGACCTCGACACCTATACCTACGAACGCATGAAGGTGAGCGGCAAGGTCGGCCCGCTGGTTGATGCCACGCTACGTATGACCGAGAAGCGTATCAAACTCTTGATGCATCTGTTAAAGGAACGCGCGTGGGATTTTTGCTATATCGCCTTCATCGGCTCAGACCGCTTGCAGCATCCCATCTGGGAAGAGATCATCGCCAATGATCCACAGGCTACGGAATACTATCGCCTGTTAGATAAGGCTCTGGGCGACGTGCTGGCTCAACTCGCGCCAGAGGACGCGCTCTTTATCGTCTCAGATCATGGCTTCCAGGGCCATAGCACCTATTTTGACATTAACGAATACCTGTATAGCAAAGGATTGCTCGTGATGGGGCCTGGTTTCGAGGCGCAGCGCAACAAGGCCAGCCGCGCCAATAAATTGAGGCAATTTGTATCGCGGCTGGGTTTGCGTTCGGTAGCCAGGAAGATCAAACGCTCGCTCAAAACGGCGAATCTGTGGGCGCAACCGCCCTCCGACGAAGGTCTGGATCGCCCTGTGCTTGACGATGTGGATTGGGAGCGCACACTGGCCTACGTCCCCTCTTTTTCGGGCTTCCAGGGTGGCTATGCCGACATCTTCCTCTCGCCCGATATGAGCGAAGAGCGCAAGGCCGAGTTGATCGCTGATCTCAAAAGCCAGCTACACCCCAAAACGGGTAAGCCTTTCATCGAAGCCATTTATGCGACCGAAGTGTTCGGAGATGGAGCGTATGCGCCCACCGAGCCTCACCTGCTGCTCTTGCCCACCGATGGCGTAACATTCCGCGTCTCGCTCGGCAATGAGCGCCTGTGGGATGATCTTGGCAAGGCTTTCGGCTCGCATCAAAAAGACGGTGTGCTGTATGCCTACGGCGGTGGCCTCAAAAAAGGCTTCAAGGCTCCCAACGCGCAAATCTACGATCTTGTGCCAACCGTCCTGCGCGGCATGGGACTTCCGCTTCCTCATGAATTTGATGGCCGCATCCTGGAAGAATTGTTTGAAGAGAGCAAAAGCGTGGAGTCAGCGCCAGAAACCGCAAATGCTGACGCGGCAAGCGGCCTGGCGCGCCGCAAACTGAAAAAGCTGCTCGAGGCATAGACTGGCATTGATGGAGAAAGAGGAGAGATATGCGTTCCGTAATTTTTGGCGTCGATGGCCTGACCTTTCGCATCTTACATCCACTGATTGAACGCGGCGACCTGCCGAACTTCCAGCGACTGAGCCAGCAAGGGTGCGAGGCCGTGCTGGAATCAAAATACCCGCCCGTAACACCTGCCGCGTGGACTTCCCTGTCAACCGGTCTGAAACCGGCAAAGCATGGCGTCTACGATTTCTGGGAATACGCGGAACAGCAGGAACATGGAGCGGCGCGTAAAACCAGCGTGCAGACACACCGCAAGGGCGGCAAAGCCATCTGGAATATCTTGAGCGAATATGGCAAGCAGGTGCTGGTCATCAATGTGCCGGTAACGTACCCGCCTGAAACCGTCAATGGGATTATGGTGAGCGGCTATATGACCCCCAGCACTGATGCCGATTTCACCTATCCTACCACATTCAAGGAAGAGCTTTTTCGCATCGTACCCGACTACGAGATCGATGTTGACCTGCGCGGCATTTTCCGGGGCCAGGTAGACGAGGGCAAAGTGCGCCTCGTCGATGCCGTTTTACGTATGACCGAGCGCCGCATCGATCTGATGATGCATATGCTGAAAGAGAAGCCCTGGGATTTTTGTTACGTGGCTTTTGTGGGGGCTGATCGCCTGCAACACAGCCTGTGGGAAGAAATTAGCTCGCTCGATAAACGCGCAACAGAGTATTACCGCCTGCTCGATCACGCGCTTGGCTTGATACTCGAGCAGCTCGGTCCCGATGACACGCTGTTCATTATTTCCGATCATGGTTTTCAGGGCGCGTCTACCCTGTTCGACATCAATGAATTTCTGCTGAGTAAGGGATTGCTGCAATTAAGCTCGAGCGAGCGGCGCGACAAGGCGGCGCGTACCGCTAATCTCAAACATACTATGCAGCAACTTGGCTTGCTCTCGCTGGCACGCAAAGCGAAGCGTCGTTTGCAGTCTTCAAGTGTTGCTCTGGGTAGGGTGAAAAAATATAGTGGCGATATTTATCATCCACTGCTGACCGAGATCAACTGGGAGGACACGCGCGCCTATGTACCGTCCATGTCAGGCTTCCTGGGCGGCTACGCAGATATCTTCCTCGATGACAGGCTGGAAGACGAAGCGCTTGCGCGGCTGCGCGAGGAACTGCTTCGCCAGGTCAATCCGCAAAGCGGCAAGCCGCTTATCGATGCCATCTATAGCACCGAAGTTTTTGGCAGTGGCCCCTACGCGCCACCTGAGCAACACCTGCTGCTGCTTCCTACCGACGGTATCACCTTCCAGATGAAGCTGGGCAACACGCGCTTCTGGAGCGAAATGAGCGAGATGCGCGGAACGCACCAGAAAGACGGCGTTCTTTATGCCTACGGCGGCGGTATCAAAAAGGGCTACAAAGCTCCCAATGCCGAGGTCTTCGACCTGGTGCCAACCGTCCTGCGCAGTATGGGGTTGCCATTGCCCGGCGAGTTTGACGGCCGCGTCCTGCACGAGATTCTCGAAGAGCAGCCGTCGCCTGAACAAACACTGGTCGCGGCGAGCAGTGGCAACGAGGGCAGCCAGATGCGGCGCAAACTCAAAAAGTTGTTGGATGAGGCATAGAGCCACAGGGATTAGAGAACGGGGAGGAATATCACTGTGCAAATAACGAATCTTGACGCCATTAGAACGGAACACCAGCATATTTTCGTCTCGCCCCATTTTGATGACGTGGCCTATTCCTGTGGCGGCGCGCTGGGAACGCTGGCTGACCAGGGCCAGCGCCCGCTCGTTATCACTGTCTTCGCCGGTTTACCACCTTTCACACTCAACCCTTTGACGTTCGCCTCAAAAGCGGGTCGCCCGCTC
>DASTKD010000124.1:0-10070 GCA_035716135.1 Ktedonobacteraceae bacterium | reverse complement strand
AAGAGCTATACGCTAAATATCAGGAATTTGCGGGGAAGTACAGATTGTGATTATACCGCCTTCAAAAACTCCAGCACAATTTCGTTAAACTCCCGCGGTTTCTCCATATTGGGCATATGATGGGTTTCCGCGATCGTCACATGCATCGTGTTGGGAATATCCTGTTCGAGCTTATCAGCAAAAGTATGTAGCAATTTATCATCGTCGCCTCCAACGATAAGCAGCGTTGGCGCGTGAATTTCACTGAGCCGACCCCAGGCGGGAGGTTCGGTTGGCTGTTTTTGACCGGCTTCCAGCACCCAGGCAAAAGAGTACTCTGATAAATTTTCGCGTACCCGCTGACGAGCATCGGCGTAATTCGCGGAAGGAACCAGAGTAGGATGGCTCATGATGCCCTCCACCATGCCCACAAGGTCCCGCCTGGCCTGCGCTTCCTCAAACGGCGTCCATTGCCTGATGTGCTGCTGCAATTGTTCCTGGGTAATCAACTCCATTACCGGCGCACCACTAACCGATGAACCAACCAGCACAAGGGCATCAACCATATTGGGATAGTCCAGCGTAAAATCGATGGCAATCTCTCCGCCCAGAGACAGGCCAATCAGGTAGGTCTTTTCGACGCCCAGAAAAGAGAGCAAATGAAAGAGGTCCTGCCTGTCGGTATATGGCACTGGCGGCAGCTCCGTTTTGCCGAAGCCGCGTACATCGTAGCGAATGACGCGATAGTGTTGCGCGAACGCCGCGAACTGATCATCCCACATGCGCCTGTCCATATAGCCCCCGTGAATAAGCACAAGTGGATGGCCCTCGCCCATCATTTCATAATACGGCTTCGTGCCATTCGTCTCGACAAAACCCGTCACCGACTGCTTCATCTGAGTCATGCTCCCTCTTCAAGCACAGACAATATATTACCGGCGGGGTCTTTAAACCAGGCGATCTTCGGGCCACCACCACGGAAAATCCCCCTTTCGTCTGTCACCAGGCCACCTTCGTTGTAGGACTCGAAATGCACGCCACGTCTGACCAGGTCGTCTACAGTTTGCTCAATGTTGGCAACCGGAAAATTCAGAATGGTGAATGTGGCAGGAATATGATTCTCCTTAGGGTACATCAAGATGGTCGTCCCGCCAGCGACATGCAGTTGTAACATGCCGTGCGCTTCGGACACGTTTAGTCCGAGCATCTGGCCGTAGAACTCCTTCGCTTTTTGTATGTCATTTACCGAAAAACCAGAAAATGCTTTCGCGTCTTTGAGCATTGGCTCGTTCCCTTCTTTTTGGATGACTATGCGGCATCCATCTGTTACATATCCATCAAAACTTGTTGTGCGTCTCATATTGGAGAGACAATCCTATCGAGGGCGAGATCTTCCTCAAAAAAAGTGTAACATACCGGTAGCACATATTCTTCTTCAATCTTGCTCTTTTGAAGTCGTTCGGCCTAAAAAGACGACTTCATCAGCCTCTGGCATAAAACATTATAGAAATCTCCCAGATTCGGTGTGCCGAGACCCGTTGCATAGTCCCAGCCGGGAGTTGCGGGATAGTACAGGTTATTGCCGCGTGTCACGTCGTAATAGGGATGCAATCCGCCACCGCCTTGCGCGACCACATAGAACAACTGGGGCGACGCCGTAAATTTCCCGATTTGCTTTATCAGGCCCTCGTTTACCAGCGCCATCCCTGCCGCCCAGATGGGCGCAGCCGCGCTGGTGCCGCCTACCGCTCCCCATTGCCCGTCGAAGTAGACCGCCAGGGCGTAGGCCGCCGCCGCTACATCCGGCATCTGGCGACGGCCTGTCGAGAACGAATTATTCACGCCGCCAGCTTGTTGCCAGCCAGGACGAGCATACATCCGGCTATTGCCTCCGCCACTGCCCCACTGGTTTTTACAACGCGCAAGATTTGAGCTATCCGACCAGACGACTTCATTGGCGCGGCGCTGGTTGCTATAAATGCTTAGCATCGTACCACCTACCGACGTGGCCCAGGGATCGCTGGAAGGGAAACTGACCGAGAGATCACGATAAACGCCGTTGCTAAACGCTCCACAATCACCACTGGCGATAAAAACGCGCATATGTTCAACCTGCGTCAGAAGCCGCAAACTCTGATCAATGGCATTGCGATCACCACCAGTAAGATCACCCTCCGTCGTTCCCAGGCTGATACTAACCACATCGCCTGCATTGCCATTATTGGTATTATCGTTGATAATTTGCTGCAACTCGTCATTGACCTGCGACCACACATCGCCGCCTGAATTGCCATCGGTCTGATAATCCACAATGTTGACCGAACGAGCCAGCCCCGCCACCATTTCAATGTCCAGCGCGGTCTCACCCTGCGCATCGGTTGGCTGCGCATCTACATTCACAACATTCAAATTACCTTGAAAGTTAATGCAATCAAAGTAGTTTTGAATATCATCCTGGTAGAAACCATCCGCCTCAACCAGGTTCACCGTCATATTCTCACCATGCCAACCCTTGTTCCAGAGTTGATCGAAGCCATAGGCGTGCGCAATATCCATCGGAAACAGCGTATCTTGCAGCGCGTTGCAATCCTGCCCGGCATGACGCGCCTGATGTGGATTGAGCGCTGATTGGAAAGCGAAGGCATGTTGCGGCAGCGAACTATAGTTATCGAGTCCGGTAATGGCGACAAGCGAGTCTACCATGAAGCGCGGCAATTTAGGCGGTGTCGCGGGCGCGAAAAATGTATGCCCATTGTCATTATGAGTTACAAAATGGGTATGCAACAGTTTGGCAAAAGTGCTGGCTTTCGTATCGATACTCAGATTAGTGCGCAATTTACTCAGGTTCATGACGATGCCTTGCAGGTTGAAGAATCCCTTGATTTTCTGATAGGTCGCATCGTCAATGCCAATTTGATTCGCCACGTTTTCAAGGTGCGAAGGCTGGTGCGGGTGTACCTGACTGCTCAACTTATTAATCACATCCTGGCTGACCTTAAAGGTCACGCGCACATGCAATTTTGTAGCATCCGGTAATGGCCCGATCACCGGCGAATTGAGAGCCTGGTCCGGAATCCCCAGATCGACAGGCACCAGTTGCAACGGCGCAGGCGCGTTACAGGCAGCCAGCAGCGGCGTAAAAAGCACCAACCCGATAAGACATACCATCATCCCGCGCGGCAACGCGCGGAAAAATCTATCTTTGAACATCTCGCTATGCATAGAAAGTATCTCCAAAACAACAATGTCTCCATTGCCAACTTTTTTCATCTGTTCTTCTCTTATCACGCTATCTTAAATTAGATTGGTTCATTACCTTCTGAGCAGCAATGGCCCGGTTCTGATGAATATTGCCGACCGAATAGGGGAATGAGGGCGTCTCGTCCTGATGAATTGTGCCAACCGAACAGGGGAATGAGGGAGTGGACCCTCGTCTCCTGTAGGGACAAGGGGTGGACGTGGGGATGGGCGGGGGCCTTGTGCTTGTCCTGGTGCGGGTGCGCTTCTGCGGCCAAACGCCACGAAACCCAACGGAATCACGCTCCCACCAGGACAAGCACAAGGCCCCCACCCAACCCCGCATCCGCCCCTTGTCCCTACAGGAGACGCCCTTTCTCTCTCATTGCCAATTTTGGTCGGTAATGTCCATCAGGATGTCGGAGATCATCCCACCCGGTTGTCAAAACCTGTCAAGACGGAAACGTAAGCGGTTTGACACTGCAAGGGCGTCCATGCTAGTATAAAATAGGGACGGATCAGGATAGTGACGAACATCGAACTGAACAGTATGCTCACAGTCATGGAGTTGAATGCATGGCTACCTCCACGTCAACACTGTATTGCGATGTATGCGGCACCGCCAACCGGTCACAGGCGCGGTTCTGCTTTTCCTGCGGGCAAACCTTACAGGCAACCGCGCGCCTCGGCCAGAACGCCGCCCAGACTCCATCAGGAAATTTCCTTGCCATACCCTCTACCGGCAGCCTGCCGCCTCAACATATCCTGAAACAGCGTTACCGCGTCATTTGCCAGGTTGGCAAAGGCGGCATGGGCGCGGTCTATCGCGCCGAAGACATCCAGTTGAATGATCGAGCGGTAGCGGTCAAGGAGATGAGCCAGAGCGGATTAAACCCCTTTGATGTGCCTCGCGCCACCGAAACGTTCAAACAAGAGGCGGTATTTCTGGCCGGATTGATGCACGCTAACCTGCCACGCATCTACGATCACTTCACCGAAGATGGGCGCTGGTACCTCATCATGGATTTCATAGAAGGACAAACCCTCGAGGAACATCTGAAATACGCCAGCGGTGGCACCTTACCCATCCATGAAGTACTCGACATCGGCATCCAGCTTTGCACCGTGCTGGGCTTCCTGCATACCCTCAACCCGCCCATCATCTTCCGCGACCTGAAACCCGCCAACGTCATGATCGGCGCGGGCGAACATATTCACCTGATCGATTTTGGTATCGCGCGCCACTTCAAGCCAGGTCAGGCCAACGATACCACCCACCTGGGGACGGTCGGCTATGCCGCGCCAGAGCAATACGGCAAAGCGCAATCCACCACGCGCTCCGATATTTACAGTCTCGGCGCGACCTTGCACCAGTTACTATCAGGCACCGACCCGGCGCAAACGCCCTTTCGCTTCGCACCCCTCGCGTCAGGCAACCATCCACTGGCCGCCGAACTTGATGCGCTCGTCATGCAAATGGTGGAACTGGATGAAAACAAAAGGCCGGGCAACGTCGATAGTATCAAGACAGAGTTGCAGCGCATCGCCGCGCAACAGGCCGCACAGCATGTGTACAACCTGCCATCGACAGGCAGCACGCTGCAAGTATTGTCGATCCCCATCGGCACCACGCTGCACGTCTATCACATGCGCGCTGCCGATCAGTCCGCCAGAGTGCTTGCCGTTGCCTATTCTCCCGATGGACGCTACCTGGCATCGGGCGGCTGTGATCGCAAAGTGCATATATGGAACGCCAATAACACCAACGAGATCGTTACCTATGAGCAACACGCGGAATGGGTAGACAGCGTGGCATGGTCGCCCGACGGCAGGTATATCGCCTCGGCGGGCGCGGATATGACGGTGCATGTATGGGAGGCGCTGAGCGGAAAATTGCTCTCCATCTATCGCGGCCACACCAACATCGTTACCTCTGTAGCATGGTCGCCCGACGGCAAATATATCGCTTCCGCCAGTTATGACCACACGGTGCAGGTCTGGCACGTCACCACCTGCGATAAGGTTTTTACCTATCGCGGCCATTCAGCGATGGTCAACGCCGTAGCCTGGTCGCCGCAGGAACCCCTGTCAGCCAACAAGCGCCGCTATATTCTTGCCTCCGCCAGCGACGATAAAACGGTACAAATCTGGGAAATCGCAAAGAAGCGCGCCATTTACACCTATCGCGGCCATAGCGGATGGGTGAAAACCCTGGCATGGTCGCCCAACGGTACGCGCATCGTCTCCGGCTCCTGGGACGATACTGTGCAGGTCTGGGATACCAGCACCGGCCACTACTCCTTCATTCACCGCGATCATACCTCCTGGATCAACGGCGTAGCCTGGTCTCCCATCAGCCCGCGCATAGCATCCGCCAGCAACGACCAGACCGTCCAGGTCTGGCACACCAGCCACGGACGCGAGCTTTTCCCCGACAACAAAGTCGTCTTCACCTACAACGGCCATAGCGAATGGGTCAGAAGCGTGGCATGGTCCCCCGACGGCACGCGCATAGCCTCCGCCTCCCACGACGGCACTGTCAGAGTATGGCAAGCCATCTAGAAGCGCCCAGTAGAAAAGGATACGCACAGAAAAACCCGTTGTTTGAATGAACAATGGGTTTTTCTGTATACTATAGTCAATCACCAAAGACCGAGTGATACACTATTTGCTTCAAGATGAGGACAAAATCATCGTCAAATCCCAATACCGCTAATTCTGACTCCAATTGCTGTAGCCTCGCAACCTGCGCGATGAAAGACAGGTGATAAGAGGGCTGCCACTGGCAGAGTAGGCGGTGAATCTGTTCAAAGACCTCAAACATATCGTCAATAATAGGGATGAGTTGCCGTGATCTGACTGCAATCTGCTCTGGTGTTTCTGGCATGGTTCCCTCGCTCTTCCGCTCCTGCATAGACATGTCCTCAGAGAGGGCATCTGCTCCCACACGGTGTGTGCCGTTGCTCCCTTTGCCCTTACTTGTCGATTGGTATTAGTATAATCATATCATTACAATGGTATCATTATGAACCCGCTTCTGTCAACACACCATTCTTGATACAATCAGGCGAAAAGCGGTGAGAGGACATGATACGCTTACGAGTGAAAGAAGTGGCACACGAGAAGGGGTTTAGCCAGGGAAGGCTATCACGAGTGGCAAATATTGATGAGAACACGCTCAAGCGTATCTATCGTGACCCCTATGCCATCATTACGACAGAGACGTTAGATAAGCTGGCAAGAGCGCTGGGGGTGTCTTCCTCTGAACTGATTGAAGATGTTCCAAACGCATAAAGAGAGGAGACCTTTTTGCCGTTTACCCGTCTCTTCATCGTCCGTCATGGCGAAACGCTGGCTAACCGCGAGTATCGCTTTATTGGTTCGCGCGACGACTTGCTAAGCGAACATGGGCAATTGCAGGCCGCGCAACTGGCCGAGGCGCTGGCAGCGTTTCCTGTTGCCGCCGTGTATAGCAGCCCCATGCAACGTACCTACGCCACAGCCGTACCTGTTGCCGCGCGGCACGCGCTCGATGTGCAGGTATTTGAGGCGTTGCGGGAAGGCAGTTTTGGCGCGTGGGAGGGTATGAATCGTGCCGAAGTGCTGGCGCGCAGCCCCGCAGATGCCCGGCATTTTCATGAGTGGGAGCGTGATGCCAACCTGGCACCGCCCGGTGGCGAAAGCATGATAGCGTTGCAACAGCGCGTTTGCTCCGGTGTAGAGCAACTTGCGCTGGCGCACCCCGATCAAAGCATCGTGCTTGTCTCGCATGTCGGGCCAATCAAAGCCTTGATGTGTACCGCTCTGGGCGTCCCGATAAGCACCTCGCCGCGCATCTTCCTCGACCCGGCGACCATCTCTGTTGTGGACTGGCGCGACATGACACATGCCGTCGTGCGATTGGTCAACAGCCATGCGCATCTGGGGTGGCTGCAAGCGCGCTGGATGCATTAACCGGCCATTTTATCGAACCGCCCCGTAAAACCCTCCGCTTCAGCGGGAGGGAGAGAAGGGGCGTTCCTTGTTCGGGGAAGGGGTTGGGTGGTTGGATGGAAACGCTTGACGCTTGAGACAGCTTGTAGTAAAATGACTACATGGACACGACTCCCTACAAAACAACGCGGATTTGGGGAAGCACCCTTCAGGTGTTACGCTTCATCCATGCTCTCACTGGCGAAAGCATTGTTTCCATCCTTGATCGTCTCGCCAAACAGGAACTTGAGCGGTTACAACAGGAGCAAACCAAAGATGCTCAGAGCCTCTAAATACAAGCTCTATCCCAATAAGAAGCAAGCAGAGAAACTGCAATGGACCCTGGACCGAGCAAGAGAGCTGTACAACGCTGCTTTACAAGAGAGGCGCGATGCCTACTGTATGTGTCAGGTGAGTATCAGCTACAACCAACAGGCGGCACAATTGCCAGAGATCAAAGCAATCAGGCCAGAGTACCATGACATCTATTCTCAGGTGCTTCAAGACGTTTTGCGGCGCGTCAAGAAAGCCTATGACCACTTCTTCCGGCGTGTGAAGGCGGGACACACTCCAGGATACCCACGATTTCAAGGGGACGGGCGCTATGACAGCTTCACGTACCCACAGTCAGGTTTTTCTGTGACGGAAGATAACCGGGTCTGCCTTTCCAAAATCGGCACCATCAAAGTCAAGTTTCCCACAGGCAAGCAAGCTAACCCGCCAGGCGGCACCGTGAAAACCTGTACGATCAAACGTGAGGGGACCCACTGGTTCATCATTTTCACCTGTGAAGTGGAACAAGAGCTGGTCTCTCATCCCTCAGAGCAGGCGGTGGGGATTGACCTGGGACTCTTGCACTTTGCCACGCTCTCTAACGGAAGCACCATCGAGAACCCGCGCCATTGGCGTACCAGCGAACGCAAGGTGAGGAAGTTACAAGAAGTCCTCTCGCGCAAAAAGCGTGGGTCAAAGCGTCGGAGAAAGGCGGCGCAACGAGTCGGCAAGGTTCATCGGCATATTCGGAACCAACGGCGCGACTTTCACCATAAAGAAGCCCGCAAGCTCGTGACACAGTACCAGACCCTTGTGTTTGAAAAGCTTCACCCTGCTAACATGAGCAAGCGACCAAAGACGAAGCAGGATGAAGCGAGCGGGCAATATTTGCCGAACGGAGCCAGTGCCAAATCTGGCCTGAATAAAAGTATCCGCGATGCTGGTTGGGGACAGTTCCAACAGATATGCAAGAACAAGGCAGAATGCGCCGGTTCGCGTATCCTGTTTGTCTCTCCCCACTATACCAGCCAACTATGTAGCCTGTGTGGCGCAGTTGTTCAGAAAGCCTTAGAGGAGCGATGGCATGAGTGTTCCTGTGGATGTTCTTTAGATCGTGACCACAACGCCGCAATCAACATCCTGAGACTTGGCTTGCGAACTGTTGAAAAAGAGTCCCGCGCTCGGACGGAGCGCTTAGAGGACACGCCTCTGAGAAGCCCCCGGCTTTAGCCGTGGGGAGTCGTCACAGAAAGCACCTGGACGCTGTATGCAAGAAAGATTCGTAGCCCTTGTGACGGGAGGCTCTCGCGGCATTGGGGCTGAAACGGCGCTGGCTCTGGCTGAACACGGGTATGATGTCGCACTCACGTACCGCAACAAGGCCGCTCGCGCTCAAGAGGTGGCCGCCGCTATCACTCAACAGGGCAGGGAAGCCCTTGTACTCTGCTGTGACATCACACAGGTAAATGAGGTGGCGCACCTGTTCCAGCAGGTAGGCCAGTGGAGAGCGCATCTGGACATCCTCGTACTCAATGCCTCTGGCGGTATGGAGCGTGATCTGGTAGCAGCCGACCCGGACTATCCAATGCATATTAACAGGGACGCGCAGCTTGCGCTGGTCAAAGCGGCTTTGCCGCTGTTGCGTCCTGGCGGCGTGATCGTTTTTGTGACGAGCCATTGGGCGCATCTCTACGGCCAGATGCAGCAATTGCCAGCCTACGAACCTGTTGCTGAGAGCAAACACGCGGGCGAGCAGGCTTTGCGGGCGCTTCAGCCCGATCTCAACGCTTCTGGCTTGCGCCTGCTTGTCGTGACCGGGGACCTCATCGAAGGCACCATCACACCGAAATTGCTTGAACGTGGCGCGCCCGGCCTGATCGAACGGCGTCGCACTACTCAGGGAGCGCTCCCTACTGCGCGTGATATGGGGCGCGAGATTGCGCTGGCAGCGCTCAATCCAACCCTCGCCAGTGGTACTACAATTGTTATTGGAGCCTCGCTCGAATCGATGCTCGCGCCATAAAGCAGATAGTACTATTGCTCTTCATACGCAACCCACCATCAACTCCATCGTACATACAAGTAGATGCTATAGCGGAATAGGCTTTGTTCCCATCCATCCGCCACTAACACCATCAATAAGAGAGTCAGGATAGATTGTTGTGGTTCGTTGTCTGAATCCGCGTCCCGCCGGGGGACATGAGAATCCCGCTTCCGCCAAAAGCTGCCAGCGCTGCGACTACCTTGTACAGGGGGCGCATCTGGGCGACTATGAAGTCGTCTCTTTCCTGGGCGCGGGAACCTACGGGCATGTCTACAAGGTGCGCGAACCCGCGCCGCTTAGCCGCATCCTCGCCCTGAAAGTGCTGCGCAACGACCAGTTCAACGAAAAGTCGCGCCAGAATTTTTTTGCCGAGGCGCGGCGCATCGCCAACATGCAGCACCCCAACATCTTGCCCGTCTACAACTTCGGGCAACTCGACGATCGCCGCCCCTACATGGTGATGGAATTCGCACCCAGAACCATCCTTGATCTGTTTCGCAAAGACGACGGCAGCCGCCGACTGGCTTACGCTGAAGAACTCGTGCCGTACCTGCAACAGGCAGCC
>DASTKD010000123.1:0-4012 GCA_035716135.1 Ktedonobacteraceae bacterium | reverse complement strand
TTGCAGACCTGTTTTTCCTGTACTCATGGGAATTTCACGGCCACGCCCATTGTTTGACACCACAAGAAGAAAGTAATCAGGCGGGTTTTTTTGCGAAACTAGACCACTTTTTCAACGTAGTATGAGTATGTAGCGAAACCTGAGAGATTACGAGGGTTTTGCAGCACTGAATATGGTAATATATTTAGACTAGCTGAATTAGCCCTGTATCGGCACTCGCGCCAGTGTCGTTACACCGGTTATCCAACACATAAGGAGGCCAGCGGTTATGGCAACTATTGCGTTCAATAAGATCACCAAACAGTTTCCTGGCACTCCCTCGCCAGCAGTCGATGCGGTGACATTTGAGGTGATTGAGGGGAGGACTTGTATGCTGGTGGGAACTTCTGGCTCCGGCAAAACAACCCTGTTGCGCATGGTCAATCGCTTGATCGAGCCAACATCCGGCGAAATTCTGATTGATGGCAAGAACATTTTGCACGAGGACCCGATTTTGTTGCGCAGGCGCATTGGATATGTTATCCAGCAGGTCGGCCTGTTTCCACATATGAATATCGCTGAAAACATTCGCATCACCGCCGAGATCGCCGGGGGCTGGTCAAAACAGCGCCTCGCGTCTCGCGTTGACGAGCTATTAGAGCTGGTAGGCATGCCTCCTGACCAGTACCGCAAGCGTTTCCCACGCCAGCTTTCAGGCGGGCAGCAGCAGCGCGTTGGCCTGGCGCGCGCCCTGGCAACCGATCCCGCCATCCTCTTGATGGATGAACCCTTTGGCGCGCTTGACGCCATCACACGCGCTCGCTTGCAGGACGAGTTGTTGCGCATCCAGCGCGATGTGCGCAAAACGGTTGTCTTTGTCTCGCACGACATGGAAGAGGCATTTAAGCTGGGCGACCAGATCGCAGTGCTGCACGAAGGCAAGCTCCAGCAACTTGGTACCACTGTCGAGCTTATTTCCAATCCGGCTAATGACTACGTGCGCAAGCTGGTGGGGGCGGATAGCATTCTGCGCCAGATCGAATACCTGCCCGTTGCTGATGCCCTGGATGGAGAACCGGAGGCCGTATCTTCGGCGCACTGGGGAGATCTTCCAACAAGTTCTTCGGACGCTACGCTTCTTACAGCCATGTTGAAACTCCTCGAAACCAATGCCCCCGCGCTCGCAGTGCAAGATAAAGATACGCAAGACCCTCTCGGTTATATAACCCTCGCCAGCATCAACCAGGAACTCACAAAGATGCGCAGCAACGAAAACCTGCCCGAAGAGACAAGAATTTAGCTTTTTTTGTCGAGGGCGTGTTGCGCGCTTGCGGAGGGATTTTTCATGCATTATATATTTCAAGGCTACAATTATAACCTGTCAGACCCGGAAAGCATACCTAACCTGTTCTTGAAGCACCTGACTCTCGTCGGGGTGGTTATGTTGATCTCAATCATTATTGCCGTTCCTCTGGGCATAGCGGTAGCTCGTTTCCGCCGGCTCTACCTGCCGGTGATCTCCATTTCGGGTTTGTTGTACACTATTCCCAGCCTTGCAGCATTCTCGTTGCTTCTTCCTCTTACAAAATTAACTCCCGCCACCGCTATCATCCCGCTGGTTATCTATAACCAGCTCGTCATTATTCGTAACACCGCCGCAGCCATAAATGGTATTGATCCGTTGCTTATTGAGGTGGGGCGTGCAATGGGCATGAAATCAGGACAGCTTCTTTTCCGCGTGACGCTGCCACTGGCGCTGCCTGTCATTGTAGCTGGCCTGCGCATTGCAACCGTGACAACGGTAGGTATAGCAGCGCTGGCATCGCTGGTGGGACAGAGTACGCTGGGAGACCTGATTTTCCAGAATCTCCAGTTCTTTGATACCGATGGCATTGCCGCCGGTGCCATATTGACAGCAATTTTAGCCATTGCCGCTGATCTGCTGCTGTTGGTATTGCAAAGGGCGCTGAACCGGGGGCGTGGCGCGGTGTCTCTGGCATCATAGAAAGGAGGAGTGCGAGACATGGATTATATCAACTTTATTCTGAATCCCCAGAACAACTTCCTGTCAGAGACTGGCGCGTACCTCAGACTCTGTGGCGTTGCGATAGGCGCGGCGATACTCATCGGAGTCGTGCTGGGGGCGCTGGTCTCACGCAATGCCGTTCTGGCCTTTATCGCTATCAACTTGAGCGGCCTGATGCGCGCCATCCCCATCATCGCCATCCTGTTTCTGTTTGTCGCTGCTTTCAAGCAACTCGGTTTTTTGCCGTCTATTATTGCCCTGATTGTGCTGGGCATTCCGCCCATTTTGATTAATACCTATACCGGGATTCGCGGCGTCGATCCCGCCGCTATCGATGCCGCGAAGGGGATGGGTATGACAACCTGGCAGATAGCCACCCGCATACAGGCTCCCCTGGTTACTCCACTTGTCGCGGCGGGCATTCGCACGTCAGCAGTGCAGGTCGTAGCGACGGCCACCCTGGCCGCATTCGTTGGTGGAGGAGGCTATGGAGACTATATCGTAGACGGCCTCACCGTCTTCAACGACACGGAACTTGTAGTCGGAGCAGTTTCCGTGGCTATTCTAGCCATCCTTGTAGAAGTGTTTATGAGCTGGTTGCAGCGCGCCCTGACTCCCGAAGGTCTTAAAGTGCAGGACCAGGCAGCACAGGCGGTAGCAGCCGGAACATGACACAAGTTCGCGCGGTAGACCATACCGCGCACCTTTTTCGTTGACTGTAGTCTAAGGAGGAAGAAATGACTCTTCTGAAGCGTTCATTCGGAGCGAAAATTTTATTCCTGTTCGCTCTCGTTCCCATGCTCATCCTGTCGGCGTGTGGCAGTACTTCGGGTGGCGGCACTACTCCCACGCCCGGCACAACACCAACACCGGCGAAGGTACCGATAGTAGTTGGAAGCAAGCTCGATCCCGAAGCCCAGTTGCTTGGCGAGATGTATGTTCTGTTGCTCCAGAAGGCTGGCTATCAGGTGACGCCTAAACTGGCGTTGGGGCAGACGCCGCAGGTGTTCGGCGCGCTGCAAAGCGGTGCGATTGATCTCTACCCGGAGTTTACCGCGACAGGGCTGAATATCCTGAAGATCTCTTCATCTTTCGACCCGGCAAAGGATTACCAGACCGTCAAGAGCGGCTTCGAGCAGCAGTACCACATCACCTGGCTCGATTACGCGCCTTTGAACGACGGTTACGCCCTCTGTACTTCAAAAGCCAGATCGCAGGCGCTGGGCGTCACTACCCTTTCGCAACTGGCCCCCAAAGTACCGCAGCTGGTTCTGGCAACCCAGAGCGATGGCGTTACCTTCTTCGACAGCCTGAAGAACACCTACGGTTTCAGCACGAGCAGCTTCAAATCGGTGCAGCATGTTGCTTATGCTCTCGGCTTCACTGCCATCAATAGTGGCTCCGCTGATGTCACCGAGTGCTACACGACAGATGGCTCAGTCACAACGCAGAATTTCATCTTCCTCAACGATGACAAGCACGGGTTCCCAGAATTCCATCCCGCGCCCATCGTGCGTGACACCATATTACAGAGCGATCCCGGCATCGCGGCAGCGCTCAACCCGCTCGCCCCGAAATTGACCACCGAGGTGAGCATCAATTTACAGCAGCAGGTATCACAAAAACATACCGCCGGCGAGTCTATCCCCCAGGCGGTCAAGGAGGTCGCAACGTCATTCCTACAAAGTCAGGGATTGTTGTAGAGTTCCTGTGGGAGCGTGATTTATTCGCGTTCCCACATTATTTTTTCCCAACCAGCGCCACCGCCATGCTACGCGCAGTATGCGCTTTCAGGCGGTTGCGAGAGGGTAGCGCACCATCGTCGTTGAGCATAACCTCTCGCAACCGCCTGAAAGCGCATGAAAAGCGCAAAGAAGCAACAGAAGGTGAAAATTTGCATCGTAAAATACCTCCTCAAACGGCAAAAAGTAATACCCTCTCGCAAATACTGGATTCCACCAGCCTCCCATGCTATACTACGAACACGACGTCGGAAGAGGCCGACAC
>DASTKD010000122.1:0-6371 GCA_035716135.1 Ktedonobacteraceae bacterium | reverse complement strand
TTGCTGCTGACGATATTTCCGCAGTTATTGCATTTGCCGGCAAAATTCGCGGTTGATCCCCAGTTTAGCACGCTTTCCGCTATTCTTTTGCCGCTCGCGCTTGGCTACTCTATTCTGCGTTATCAAATTCTCGTTTTCGATATGCATATTCGCCGTTTTGTGGCCTGGATCGTGGGTGTTGTCAGCCTCGTAGTGTTAGGTTACATGGTGGTGGTATTTACCAGCCTTACAGAATGGGATAACAACACGGCGCATACCCTGGTCGTGGCGTTATTCCTGGTCGTGCTGGCTCCCGTTGTCTGGTGGCTGGCACATATCATTACCGAACGCCTCTTTTTCAACGAGATACATCATTATCGCCACTTGATTGAAAAACCTGTGCTGCTGGCGCGCGAGACGTTAGATATTGACGAGTCGGCAAGATTGCTTACGCTGGCTATGGTTCACGCCTTCGAAATAGACGAGGTATGCCTGTATGCACTCGACCAGGAAAGCGGATGTTTCGAGCTTTCCCCCAAACTCGCTACTGGCGACCAGCATGATGCCGCTCGCCAGCGCCTGCATCAGCGGTTGCTCACAGCCAGCCTGTCAGTGGATAACGTTGCGCCAGTGCCTGGAGACCCGCCAGACGGTCTTTCAGAGCAGCTTACTTTGATGAGCAACGTTGAGATATACCGGCGTCCGCTTTTACTGAGTGAAGCGGCCAGGGCGCAGGGGGACCTGCCAACGGGCCTGGCGCGTTACCTGTCAACCTCGGCGCTGCTTGAAAACGATCCTCTCCTGGTCGCTGTGCGCGCGCAGGGCAAAATGATCGGGTTGCTGGTGCTGGGCGCGCGCAGTGATGGTCAGCAGTATGCTGGTCCCGATTTTGAAGTCATCGAGCTTCTCCTGGCTCGTTTCGCGCCACTATTGGAAACAGCCAGACTCTACCGGCAGGCTCACCGCCACGACATCGCCCTGCGCGATGCTTATGAGAAGCTCAAGGAACTCGATAGGCTGAAAGATCAATTCATCATGACGGCATCGCACGAATTGCGCACGCCACTCACCGCCATGCAGGGCTATATCGAATTATTACACAACTATAATGAGCGTTTGAGCGTGGAAGAACGCGCCAACTTCATCGCCAAAGCGCAGCGTGGTTGCGATGAACTGACGCTGATGGTCGGCAATATCATGGATTCCAGCCGTGTAGAAGTCGATATACAGGGAGTCGTTCTGACTCGTGTGTCGCTGGCTGCTTCGGTGGCGCATGTGCTGGAAATTATGGAGGGCGTTACCCTGCGCGAAAATCGCAGCATCGAAGTGGATATTTCCGAAGACATCGCGGTCGTAGCGGATGAGTTGCGCCTGAGACAGATCATTCTCAATCTGATTGGTAACGCCCTCAAATATTCGCCCGCCGGTTCCCCGCTTGCTATCTCGGCTGACAGCGCCGATCAAATGACGACTTTGAGCATCCGCGATTATGGGCAAGGCATCTCGCCAGCCGATCAGGGGAAGCTGTTCGAGCGATTCGTCCGGTTGGAGCGCGATATAAATAGTCCGGTGCGTGGCGCTGGACTGGGATTGGCTATCAGTAAACAACTGGTCGAGGCGATGGGGGGGCGTATCTGGGTGGAGAGTAGCGGGGAAGAGGGGCAAGGAAGCGTCTTTGCTTTTTCCCTCAGGCGGTATCCTTCCGTCCAGTCCCAGGCGCTGGCGTCGTAACGTAGCCGCGCTCTTGCGCGTAATGCCACAATGATTGCTGCAACTGGCGACGGGCGCGCGAGATGCGGCTCATGACCGTCCCTATGGGGATTTGCAGTGCCTCCGCGATCTCTTTATACGACATACCCTCGATGTCGGCCAGGATCACCGGCATACGGAAATTGTAGGGCAGGTCGTTCAGCGCCTTAAATACATCCTCGTCCAGGTATTTGCTCAGCACTTCGTCCTCTGCCGCCTTTGTCAGCTCTTGCCCGCTCAGATCGCGGATGCGGTTGTAGAGATAAAATTCCTCCCCCTCGGGAAGCGCGGCTGGCGTTGGATGCGTCGCCTGCTTGCGGTAGCGATTAATGGCCGATGTATTTAAGATACGAAAGAGCCAGGCCCGTAAATTCGTACCCGGCTGGTATGATTTTGAGAAGCGGAAGGCTTTCAACATTGTTTCTTGAACCAGGTCTTCCGCTTCCTGCTGGTTGCGCGTCAACCGTAAAGCTGTGCGATAGAGACTATCTAACTGGGCGATGACGCCCGCTTCAAAATCCTCTGAAACCTGTTCGTCACCTGACTGGCCCTGGGACTGTGACGACAGCGACTCTTCAAACATGTAAACTCCTCTGACACTGCATGGCTTTTTCTGCCCCCCGGTACCTTCCAGTATATCATAGAGCGGATAGTCAACAGGCAAACTTGCGTTGTGAGACGAAAAAGCGTCTGGAACTCTACCTTAATTGCTAAGGGAATGAAAGCCCCTGTATTTTATGTTAAAATGTACAGAACAATGTAAGCCTGATGTCACATGTGACATGCAAGGCGATGTACCGGCGAGACGGCAAACGTTACAAGTCTTATGAACGAACCGGAGAACGTGGAAAGCTTATGGAAGAATGTTTTGATATGAGTTGTTTTGAAACCATTGCTCGTCTCCATCTATATATCGACCGGGAACTCAGTGCCGGGGAAATCGCGGTGGTGCAGGCGCATCTGGCCGACTGTCCAAGCTGCGAGTGTCGTTTCCACTTTGATGAGGGTGTGAAACGACTGATTCACGAACGCTGTACCATCGTGCGCGCGCCCACGCATCTGCGAGAAGCAGTGTTACGCCTGGCGCATATGCCGATGGGCAAGGTGGTCACACTCGACCCAGAGTTGGAGATGGAGATCAGAGCCGATCTGGAAGAAGATTGTTAATGTAGGGACGCGATTCATCGCGTCCTTATATATTGATGCCCCAGTTAAAGAAGCGGTTGAGGGTGAGCAGCAAATTGAAGTAGATCATGACGCCCAGAACGATCATGATGATCCCCGTAGCTATTTCGATTTTCCAGGTATGCGGCTTCAACCATTTGAGCAGTTTGCTCAGGCGGTCAAGTCCCAGACCCAGCAGCAGGAACGGGATGCCCAGCCCCAGTGAGTAGACCAGCAGGAGCATGACCCCTTCACGCAAGGTACCCGCGTTGGAGGCCAGCACGAGAATAGGCCCCAGGATCAGCCCGACACAGGGCGTCCAGCCGATGGCAAAGATCAGGCCGATCAAAAAAGAGGCAGGATACCCCGGACGATTGGGGCGATACTGGAAGCGTTTGGTGCGATAGAGAAAAGGCAGCTTGAAGATGCCTGTTAAATGTAGCCCGATCACCACCAGCAGGACGCCCCCAACCTGGCGCAGCAAAAATTGGTGAATCTTCAGGAATGCGCCCAACGCGCTGGCGGTTGCGCCTAACGAGACGAACGCCAGTGTGAAGCCTGCCACAAATACCAGCGCGTGCAGGAAGGTATTGAGACGCGCCGGGCGTTCAATCTCTCTGCCCTCGCTATCGGTTGACTGGTAGACGCTCTGACCAACGAGTTGCGCAAGGTAAATAGGCACGAGAGGTAGGACGCAGGGCGAAAGAAATGATGCCAGTCCGGCGATAAACGCCACACTTATTGACACTTGTGAAGAAATCATAACAGGCGGAATCTCCAAAATACTGCTTTATCTTTTATCATACTATAATATGTCGTTGCCAGATATGCAAGAGGTTGCGACCAGGGCTTGCTCCCGCCCTGATCTTTTTTACTCCGTCTTGAAAATGCGCTGGAGTTGTTTCCACAGGGTGCGGCGCGCCTCTGGCGTTGGTGTGGCCTGTTCGATCATCTGGATAATGCCCTCTGGATTGAGAGGGCGCGTTGGAACATCTTCTGGATGCTCCGTTAGCGGATTTGCCGCGCTCTCGTGATTGTTTTCGCCGGCTGGCGATCTCTGCTGCACGTTGGGTTCGCTGGCGGGTAATTGAGTGGCTTCCCATTCGAGGTAGCGCGGGCGTTGAGCCTGTGGGCGCTTAGGGGGACGAACGACAATGCTTTCGCGCTGCCCCGGCTGGCGCGCCAGATTACTGGCACCCAGTGGGGTTGCCAGGGGGCCGGGCGCTTGCAGTCGCAGGGCGCGTAAGTCCTGTGCCATCAAGTTGGCGTGTTCATAACGGTCATCGCGCTTACGAGCCACCGCTGTCACGATGATTTGCTCAAGCTCAGGAGAAAGCTCAGCATTGAGCGCGGTGGGTGGGCGCAGAGGGCCGGAAACGATGGCGGTGGTCAATTCCGGTAAGGTGCGACCCGTGAAAGGTCGCTGCCCCGTCACCATTTCGTAGAGGACCACGCCAAGCGCGTAGATGTCGCTGCGGTTATCCAGCGTCTGCCCCCAGACCTGTTCGGGAGACGCATAGTAAATGCTGCCCACCAGCGTTTTGGCGACGGTGATTTGCTGGTGGCCAGGAGCGCGCGCCAGGCCGAAATCCATCACCTTTATCCTGCCCCAGCGATCGAGCATCAAATTTTCGGGCTTGATGTCGCGGTGGATGACGTTGCGCTCTTTGTACGCGGAGTCGAGCGCGTCGGCGATCTGGGCGGCGTATTCGGCGGCAAGATGCTGAGGCATCACGGTATCGATTTGTAGCAGGCTGCCGATGGTCGGCCCCTGTACAAACTCCATGACGAAATAGAGAAAGCCGCCCTGTTGCCCGGCGTCAAAGATTTGCACGATATTCGGATGATTCAAGCCAGCGATGATCTGGGCTTCGCGGATGAAGCGCGCCACATAGGAGGCGTCTTTTGCGAGGCCGCGCGGCAATACCTTGATTGCCACCTCGCGTCCAAGCGCGATTTGCTTGCCGCGATATACCATCCCCATGGAACCGCGTCCAATCTCTTCTTCCAACAGATAGCCGCCCAGGCTCTGGCCTGCCAGTTCGTTCATGTGTTATGCAGCGCAGGGACCCCAGATTGTCGTCCTTAGACACCAACTCAACGCGCTTCATCGTCAAACCGGATGCAAGGACTGGCAAAATTTGGGGAGGGAGCGCTGATCTCTCCTTCCCTCTGTGAGTTTCAAGGGATGCGACAAGCTGCATCCCTGTGCGTCTACGTCATCAGTCAAGGTAATCTTTGAGGATACGGCTGGCCTGCGGATGACGTAACTTGCGAATGGCGCGCTCCTCGATCTGGCGCACACGTTCGCGCGTAACTTTGAGTTTCTTGCCGACCTCTTCTAGCGTGTGATCGTGGTCGTCCACCAGGCCGAAACGGAGTTCGATGACCTGGCGTTCGCGGGTGGTAAGCTGGTTGAGTGCCTTGCGGATTTCCTCGCGCAACAGGCGTTGGTCGGTGAGTTCGACGGGTCCGCGCTCGCGGTTATCTTCGATGATGTCGCCGAGCGTGTTTTCTTCTTCCTCGGAGAGCGGCGCATCGAGGGAGAAGACTTTTTCGGCCCAGACCAACAGCTCATTCACGCGCTCTGATGTCATATTCAGGCGCTCACTGATATTTTCGGGCGTTGGTTCGCGCCCCAGTTCCTGGTAAAGCTGGCGCGTCATGCGTTTTACGCGCATCACCTCTTCCATGATGTAGACAGGCAGGCGTACCGTGCGTGTCCCTTCCAGGATAGCGCGGGTGATGGCCTGTTTGATCCACCAGGTGGCATACGTGGAAAAGCGGAAACCCTTCCTGTAGTCAAACTTGGTCACGGCGCGGATCAACCCGATGTTGCCCTCGCCGATCAAATCTTCCAGGGAAAGTCCCTGGCCGACATACTTCTTGGCGATGCTCACCACCAGTCTCAGATTAGCCTCGATCAGTTGATTTCGCGCTAGCTTATCCCCGGATTCTGCATGTTCGGCGAGGAAGGATTCCCTGGTTGCGGAGAGAAGCGGGATGCGTGAAATTTCGCGGAGATAGAGGCGCAAGCTATCGCTTTGCGCCAGGCTACTCAGGTCTGATTCCTGGACGGGTTCGCGTTCTGGCTCGGCTGGTTTATCGGCTTCAAACATAACTTCCTGTTCCAATTGCTCGCTCTCTTCTACCTGCGCGCTCCGGCTCAAGGAATAAGGAGGTGGGAACCGCGCGATTCCTCGTTCCTCAAAGCAGAATGCATTAAAGATCAGCTACGTATGCTGACATTTTATCACACCTCCGTGTTATTGCAAGCGGTGGCGTACAATGAGACATTTTGACTACATTTCAATATATGTATCTCTTTCGGCAAAATTGCTTGTAACCTTGATAGATTTGTGCGTATATATACTGTGAAGTTGTATAGTTGGGTATGTGGCCTAAAATGAAATAAACTGATCTTTTCGTGTATGGGAAAAAACTGTATGGCTGATATGCTTTCGTTGATGCCGGGAACT
>DASTKD010000121.1:0-11816 GCA_035716135.1 Ktedonobacteraceae bacterium | reverse complement strand
GGGTAAACGGGGTGAGGGTATTATAGCACTCCGTCAGGGTCAATTGAGGGGATGGGGGCCATTTTGTGATGTAGTAGGGACGCCTCTTGCGGCCGTCCGGCACCATGCTCCCAACGAGCGTTGGGATTGACAGTCAGGTGTTGTTCTGTTCCACGGTGATGACGACATTTCCCTTTTTCTGCCCCGTTTCGACATACCTGTGGGCTTCGGCAAGCTGCTCTAACGGATAGCATCTATCTATGACCGAGTGTATCTTTCCGGTCTCAATCAGCTCTGTGAGGAATTTGAAGTCTCCAGCGTATTCGCTTGCCGTCCTTGCTGCCCAGGGTATGACTTGCTTGCCGCTTCTCCTCGCTATCCACCATCCTCGAATCCTCTGTGACAGCCGGGAGTTCCCCAGAAGATAGCGTCCATTGAACGTGAGCAATTTTATGCTCCGGGAAAACGAACTCTTGCCTACCACGTCAAAAATCACATCATAGGTTCCACCGCTTCTGGTGAAATCCTCTTGCGTGTAATCAATGACCCGGTCTGCCCCAAGCGAGCGCAGCATCTCCAATTTCCCGGTGCTGTCCACGGCAGTCACGTCGGCCCCAAAGTACCTGGCAAGCTGTACCGCGAACGTCCCAATACTGCCACCAGCGCCATTAATCAAGACCTTTTGCCCTTTCTGGATATTGCCTCTTCTCAGAAAGTATGTGGCGTCAAGTCCACCAATAGCAAGGGCGGCGGCTTCCTCGTAGGTCATATTGGACGGTTTGAGTGCCAGCACTCCGTCTTCAGGCAGGCATTTGTACTCAGTATACGCGCTCAAACCCAGGCCGGTCCAGGCAAAAATCTGGTCGCCTTTCTTGAATCGTGTGACCTCTTTGCCGACTGTCTCAATTTCTCCGGCTAATTCCTGTCCCAGGATCACGGGTTTTGGTCTGATGAGGCCCGCATATATTCGTAGGGGAAGCCTGAACGCGAGAGGGATCTTTAAACCGCGAATCTCACACTCCCCTGATGTTACTGTCGTTGCATAGATTCTTATCAGGACTTCATGGTCCCTGGGAGCAGGTTTTGCTACCTCCTGGGGCTGAAGCACATCTGGTGGTCCGAATTTTGTCAATACCATGGCTTTCATGAGTTTCCTCCAGGTTGACTTTGATCGGGGCTTTGTTCGCTTTTGTGGTTCTGATCCACCGTGATGACCACTTTTCCCCGCGCGTGTCCTTCTTCCAGATACCGGATAGCCTCAGCAGTCTCGCATAACGGGTAGCGTCTATCGATCACCGGGACGACTTTTCCGGCTTCCACAAGTTCCTTCACAAAAGCCAGGTCTTTCTGGTTTATTTTCGCTATTCCCATGAGACCGACCTTCTTATTCCCGGTCTTTGACCTCAATGGTCCCAGAACCATGTGTTCGAATAGACGCGGCAGGTTCTGGAATCCAGCAATGACGCAGGTTCCACCGGGGTTCAATGCACGCTTGTAATCAGAAACCGAACGATTCCCCACCGCATCGTAAATCAGGTCGTAATGCTGCCCATTCCTGGTAAAATCTTCTTGCGTGTAGTCAATCATGTGGTCTGCCCCAATGGAGCAGACCATATCCAGGTTCCGCGTGCTGCATACGCCGGTGACTTCAGCCCCGAATGATCTGGCAATCTGCACCGCAAATGACCCCACGCCACCAGAGGCACCATTCACCAGAACTTTCTGCCCGGGTTTGATTCGCCCCTTATCGCGCAGACCCTGCAGGGCGGTGATTGCTGCTACGGGGATGGCGGCGGCTTCCTCAAATGCCAGGTTGGCCGGTTTCGGTGCTGTGCCATTTTCAGCAGCACATGCATATCCGGCAAACGTACCTGTGGATGCTCCGAATACCTCATCCCCTGGCTGAAACTGGGTGACGTTGTTGCCTACAGCTTCCACTCGTCCGGCGAAATCAGCGCCGAGTTTCGGGTCTTTCGGCTTGCGTAGCCCTCCCGTCAAGCGAGCCAGGAACGGCGCACCTCTCATGAAATGCCAGTCCAGGGGATTTGCCGACGCCGCATAAATCTTTACCAGCATTTCACCGTCTTTGGGAGTGGGTTTCTCCACCTCTGTGAATTGAAGCACTTCCGGTGGGCCATATTTTGTGTGTACAATAGCTTTCATGAGTTTCCTCCAGGTTGCTTTCATAAGATCAATTTCAGAAGCATGTATGACAGGACATCCCTGAGCAACTGGCCTCCATTTACGGTTTGACATCTGAGACATCTGCCTGGCCGGGTTTAACAGGACTGATCGAGATCAATGGCATTGCTAAATCACGCACTTTCTTGAGCAATCCATGCAGCGCAGCCTGATCGACCACCGGGCCAGTCAACAGCGTCTCGCCGTTGTCTTCTAGCGTGATGGTCAGGCCCTCAAACCAGTCTGTCCATTGGCGACCCAGGTGGCCCTTGATCCTGATCTGATAGATCACTGGTTGACCTGAATTCATTTCTGCGTTGAATGTGCTTGCCATGACTTTATACCTGTTGTAATGTTTCTTCCTCGTCGCTCTTGATTCTTCTCGTGGCGATGGTTTAGTGAATCTTGTCGATGCCGACACCCGTTATGATAAAGATGGCTATACACGCGACAGCGAAACTCGCCCAGCCTGTCGTCCCGCCGACAACGACCACGAAGAGCAGGCCGAACAGCAGAATCAGCCCCAGTGCAATCACAGCCAGCGCGAAACGCAGGCTATTCGTATTGTCATGTGGGAGCGGATAGACTTTGCCGGACGGTGCTTCTCTCACATCTTGCTCATAGGATCTCTCATAGTGTTGGCGAGCAGGTGAGGTCTGATTTCCCTCGTACCTCCCATAATCTGGGCCTGCTTGCTGGTGTATCGCTTCACTGACTTCCTTTTGTGGCATCATGGGGTATGTTCCTTTCGTTCAAACTCTCTTAAACTACCAGTAGCATAGCTTCATTGCGGTATTCGCGTATAGACACTAAAGTGTTGTTTGGGGTGTTGTTTTGTGGGATAGTGATGAGGAGCAGCGCTCAAGTTGTGACTTGATGTATTGCTTGCGAGCAATTCTTGCTCCAGGTAGGCGAGCAATCTGACGTGTAGGCTAGAACAGACCCAACTCGCGTGCGCGTGCGACAGCCTCAGTGCGCCTTTCGACCTGGAGTTTGCCAAAAATTTTCCGATTGTGTCCCTTCACCGTGTCCAGGGCGAGGAACAGCCGCTCGCTGATCTCCTGATTGGAGAGTCCTTGAGCAATGAGGTGGAGAACTTCTAACTCGCGTTGGCTCAATGGCTCGATCAGGAGCCGGGCAGATGGGGGCAAAGACGATGTATCTTCGCTTTTCTGCCCCTCAGCTTCACATGCAGCCAGCAACTTCCCTATGTAGTCCGGCGTCATCCCACGAGTCGCTGCTTTGGACAAGAGGTGAGCCAACGGGAGACCTTCGTCGACAAAGAGACGGATGAAGCCGCCCGGCTCGGCCAGCGCCAGCGCGTCAGAGAGCAATTGCACAGCTTCGTCCTTTTCGCCATGTGCCTGGAGAGCGATCGCCTGGAGAACCATTACCTTGAGTCGTTCATCCTGCCAACCCTTTGCTTCCACCTGCCGTCTCCATGACTCCAGCACCGCCAGCGCTGCGTGGGTGTCGCCTTGAGCCATGTATACCCGGGCCTGGCTGATGGGGAGATCGTGCGCCTGAGCCAGGTGAGCGGCTGCCGCCAGATTGCCCCGGCGAAGCAACGTCAGCACCTGCGCGGCAGCGACTTCAGGGATGCGATACACAAAGTTTTTCTGGCGTGCGGACTGGCTGGTCTCGGCGAGCAGCGCAGCTGCACTGACCACATCGCCCCGGGCCAGTTTCAGACGGGCAAGAAACACCTCACAAAGAATGAATCTGTCAATAACTCTATCATATTGCCGTGCCAGGTAGAGGCTCTGTTGCCCATGCTGCTCAGCAGCATCCAGGTCGTTCCATTCGTAGAGGATACGGGCCAGGCCCAGATGCGCTTCGTAGATAATCTGGAGCGGCTGATCGCCTGTCAATTCCAGGACGCGCCGGTAGGTCTCGGCTGCCAGAGAGAGTTGGTTGTCTGCTTCCTGGACGTTGCCCAGGCCAATTGTTGCCAGTATGGTGGTAAAGATACTCCCGGCTGCCTGGCTGAGAGCTATAGCTTCAGTAAGTGCCTGGCGGGCTGCGGCACGGTCTCCCTGGTAGAGGTAGGCGATCCCCAGCGTCCAGTGAGCGTTAGCGCGTAAAAACAGGTTGTGGGGGTGCAGGTAATCCAGAGCGCGGCGCGATTGGGCAATCATGGTTTCTGGCTGGTAGCGAGTGAGAGCCAGCGTCGCCCTGGCAGCGGCAATTTGTCCGACAAGGTTTCGGATCTTGTCGTCCATCTCGGTACCTTGCAGGGCGGTTTCAGCAGCCTGTAGTTTCTCTTCCACGCCGGTCGTTTGACCATTCACCAGCAACAACGAGGCATACCTCACCCACAATGAGGGCCTGGCATTCAGAACCATCTCTGGCAGCGACTCCAGCCAGTCCAGTATGGCAGTTACTGCGCCGCGAAAATGCAAGGGAATTCCCTTTCCTTCAATCAGGCGCTCGGCACGCTCAATATCATGGGCGGCAGCAGCATGATGAAACGCTTCGATCTCCAGGCCATTGTCCTCATACCATACGCTGGCACGGATGTGCAATTCGTTCACCTTGCTTTCCGCATCTCCTGGAGATGAGGCGATGCTCTGGTGGAGTCGCTGCCGCAGCAAATCCGCGAAAAGATGGTGGTAGCGGTACCATCGCCGCTCGTTGTCCAGCGGGACGATAAACAGGTTGGCGCGTTCGAGATATGCCAGGGTTTCTTGCCCGGAAACAGAGGAGTCGAGCAAAACGGCGTCACACAGGGGGCCGCAGAAGCGGTCGAGGATAGACGTGCGCAACAAGAAAGTCTGGACGCTTTCGGACTGCTGTTGCAGGACTTCTTCAAGCAGATAGTCTAGCACGAAATGGTGGCTGCCGGTGAACGATCTGATGAAGTCGGCGGCGTCTTGATGCCCTTGCAGTGAAATCGCGGCTAATTGCAGGCCGGCAATCCAGCCTTCGGTGCGGGCTTCCAGGGCAGCGATGTCTTGCGCTGGCAGGCTGAGGCCCATCACTTGATTGAGAAAGGCGGCGGCTTCAGCAGGGGTAAAACGCAAGTCAGTGACGCGCACTTCGGTCAAATAGCCCCCGGCGCGCAACCGGGCCAATGGCAGCGGTGGGTCCTCACGGGTGGCGATGACCAGGTGCATCTGTGGCGGCAGATGCTCGAGCAGAAAGGTGAGGGCATGGTCAACCGCTTTGGCCTCAAGCACATGATAGTCGTCCAGAACGAGGACGAAATGGCCGGGAATGGTGGTAATGTCATTGAGCAAGGCCGTCAGAATCGCTTCGGTTGGCGGTGGCTGAGGGGATTGGAGTATGCCCGACACCCCTTCTCCAATAGTGGCCGCAATCGTTTGCAAAGCCGCGATGAGGTACGTCAGGAAGCGAGCGGGGTCATTATCCCCTTCGTCCAGCGACAGCCAGCCTGCCGGTCGCTCGCACGCGGCGACCCATTCACTGACCAGCGTGGTTTTGCCAAAGCCGGCGGGGGCAGAGATGAGGATCAGTTTGCGGTGCAGGCCCTCGTTCAGCCGCTTGATCAGGCGGGGGCGGCTGACAACTTCAGGCCGAAGCGGAGGGATATAGAGTTTAGTGGCGAGAATTGGCTTGGGCATGGCTGCTTATGTTCCTTTCTGCGGCCTGCCTTTTTCTTCTTTCTTGCATGTCTCTATCCTGATTCTCATCTAACAATGGTCTGACAAATCATAGACGAAAAAAGGTTCTCAGTCAAGGATTTATGCTACCCGGTGAGTCTTCTATTTTACCCCTTGACTTTTGGCATTTTACCAGTTATTATCTAACCAGTTAGTTATTACAACTAACTGGTTAGTTAGACGAGAAATGAAAGGAATATGATGAGTAGTGCTTCTGCCAGGCGCGAACGGGATGCTGAAGTGGCGCGCAAGGCTATCTTAGACGCGGCGGAGAGAATCTTTGCGGAGAACGGATTTGATGGCGCGCGTATCGATGCTATTGCGGCGGCGTCGGGGTATAACAAGAGCCTGATTTTTCATTACTTTGAAGATAAGCTGGGGCTTTACGCGGAGGTGGTCAGGCGTGTCGATAACGAATTGAATGCGCTTCAGATGCGATTACTCGGGCCTTTATTAGCAGATGAAAGCATAGCCACAAATGCGCGGGCGTTCAAGGCGCTACTCGAATTGATTGTTACTTCAATTTTTGATTACCTGGTAGAGCATCCATTTTTCATGCGTACCATGCTATGGGAACAGGCAGAGGGCTGGCAGACCTATGCGAAGATCATATCACGACTCAGTACAGATGATGCTGAACCTTTCCAGGCGCTCTTTCATAAGGCGTATCGTGCCGGGCTACTCCGGTCTGATTTCGTTCCCTTGATACAACTCACCATGGTCTTGCAAACTTGTCTGTCGTATCTCGCCTTTCTTCCTTTGTATCAGATGGTTCCGCTGACTCTTCATCTGCAAGATGATTTATCCTCAGCCGTCGCGTTGGCGAGCGCGCGGGAATATATTGTTGCTTTTGTCGTCCACGGGATGATGATCGATCTCCCGGAGACGGAGTCTTAAAAAAGAAAGGAGAGGGGCTATGCATCTCTCATACAGGTGGCGGGCGACGCTCGTCATCGCACTCGGCCTGCTGATGGCGATTCTCGATAACACGATTGTGAGCGTCGTGCTGCCCGAAATTGCGCGGGCATTCCATACTGATTTTCAGACGATTACCTGGGTTGGCACGGGCTACTTCCTGGCGACTGCGGCAGTCATCCCGATTGTGGGCTACCTGAGTGATCGTATTGGCACCAAAACCATCTTCCTGATAACGCTGGCCTTGTTTACCATTGGTTCCGGGCTGTGCGTGATCGCGCCCAATGAGAAATTTCTGATCGCCTTTCGCCTTTTACAGGGCATTGGCGGTGGGGCTATGCTGCCGGTCGCTATGGCGATGATCTTTCGCATGTTCGAGCCGACGGAGCGTGCCAGCGCGATTTCAATACTCCTGGTTCCTCTCCTGCTCGGACCTGCCTTTGGGCCGACTCTGGGCGGCTACCTGGCTACTAACTTTAGCTGGAACGCGATCTTCACCATCAATTTGCCCATTGGCGTCGTCGCTTTCATCCTGGCATTGATTGTCCTGCGTAACAATAAAGCCGAGCGCGAAGCGAATGGTGAGGAGCAAGGTGTATCGAAAGGCTTTGATATGCCAGGACTGGTTCTATCGATGGGAGCATTCACCGCTCTTGTCTATGGGATCACTGCGGCAGGCTCGCGCGGCTGGGGTGATGCTCAGGTTGTCTCATTCCTGGTTGCTGGCGCTGTATTGTTAATCGCTTTCGTCATTGTAGAACTGCGGGTGCAAGACCCGGTCATGGATGTGCGGCTTTTCCGCAGCTATACCTTCACGATGGCGAACATCCTGACATGGGCGACGACAGGGGTACTCTTCGGCAGTCTGTTCATCATACCGCTGTTCTTTGAGAGCGTACAGGGCTTAACCGCGCTCTCGACGGGTGAGATTTTGATTACCCAGGGACTGGCGATGGCGGTTGGGTTGGCGATTGGTGGCAAGCTGTACAACAAGGTTGGGCCGCGCGTCCTGGCCGTTGCTGGTCTGGGTGTTGCCACGATTTCGATGATTGGCTTTACACGCCTGGACATCGGCACAACGGGTGCGTCTCTGCAAATATGGCTGATCTTGCGCGGTCTGGGCCTGGGGCTGGTGGCTCAGCCTTTGCAGACCCTGGCGGTCTCGGTCGTCAGCAACCGGCAGATGGCAAAGGCGTCATCGCTCATCAGCTCGACCAAAGTGGTATTCGGCGCGGTGGGTGTAGCCCTGCTCACCACCTACCTGACACAGCAGGGAACGGCCCATGCCAGAGACGCGGCTGCCACCTGCATCCAGCAGGTTGGTCATCAGGCCCAGGCGCTGCAAGCCTGCGTGACACAACACGCCGTGACGATGGGCTTGAACGATACCTTTGTGGTGGTACTGATCGGCTGCGCCGTCTGCACTGTACTCGCCTTCTTCATCGGACGCGATCCGGCTATCGAGGCGGCGAAGGCGGCCCGCAAGCGCGGCGAGACGCTTGAGCAGCCGCCTGTCCCGATCATGAGCGAGTAAAATCTACTCTGCCCTTGCGAGGCCGTTCGCCCGGTCTGGGTTCCAGGGCGGGCGTCTCCTCGATCATACGCAGGGCTTCGGCGATGGCGCGATCCAGTTGCGGGTCGATGCCATTGACGAAGTCCTGCGGCGCTATATCGACCTCAATGTCGGGGTCGGTGCCGTAATTTTCCACGTTCCAGCCCACATCTTTGAACCAGAACGCCGCTTCGGGCTGCGTAGTCGTCGTACCGTCCACCAGTTGGTGACGTGGATTGATGCCGATCACACCGCCCCAGGTGCGCTTGCCGACCAGCGGGCCAAGCTTCATCAGCTTGAATGAGTGGCTGAATATATCGCCGTCCGAGCCGGAATGTTCATCGGTCAGCGCGACCATGGGGCCGCGTGGCGATTCCGCCGGGTAGGGTTCGGGCTGACTCCAGCGCGCGAAATCGTAGCCGATGCGCCGCCGCGCCAGCTTTTCGAGCAGCAGGCCGGAGACCATGCCCCCGCCGTTGTGGCGCACGTCGATCAGCAGCGCGGGATAGTCGTATTCGGCAAGGTAGCTGCGATGAAATTCCGCGAAGCCCCGGTAGCCCATATCGGGAATATGGATGTAGCCGACGCGCTCCTGCGATTGTTCATGCACGTAGCGGCGGTTTTCATCGACCCACTCGCGGTAGCGCGCGTTCATCTCGCTGCTCAGCGCCTTGACGGTCACGACGCGCGTTTCGCCGCTGGCCGCGCTCTCGATGGTCAATTGCACTTCGTTGTTGGCCTGGTTGACCAGGAGTTCCGCCGGGCCGCGTTCGGACGTGACGCGCTGGCCGTTAATCGCCAGCACCGCGTCGCCCTCTGCGATGTTCAGACCAGGGCTGGTCAGTGGCGAGGTGGCTTTGCTATCGGACGGGTCGCCCCACACGATATGCGCGATACGATAGCGTTGCTGCTCTTCGTCGTAATTCCAGTCAACGCCCAGGTAGCCCTGCTGGTAATGGGGCGATTGCCGGTATTCGCCGCCGCCTTCATAGGCATGGGATGTACCCAGCTCGCCCTGTAACTCCCAGAAGAGGTCGGAGAGTTCTCCACGCGAGGAGACCCGCTCGACCAGCGGCGCGTATTGCGCGTAAATCTTGTCCCAATCGACACCCGCCATATCCTCGGTCCAGAATTGTTCGCGCTGCAAACGCCAGGCTTCGGCAAACATCTGCTTCCACTCGGCGGCTGGCTGTACCGAGACCTTTACACGCCCCAGGTCGATCCAACCGCCTTCGCGGTTGGTGCGCTCGGCGTTTTCTCCACGCGGCGCTTTGTCGCCTGCTTTTAAGACGCGCAGGCGCGAATGTGAGCGATAGAGCAGGGTTTTAGCGTCACGCGACAGCTCGAAATGGCTCACGCCGTCCATGAGAAATTCTTGCTTCTGCGTTTCAAACTCAAAACTGTCGATACGCCCTTTCGGCTCATGTCCGCCGGTGAGTGACTGGTTGATAGTGCCTTCGATAGGGAAAGACAGATACAGCGCTTTGCCCTTGATGCCGCGAATGCGCGTGTAGAGTCCTTCCGCGACGGGGAAAGGCACGACGCGCCGCGTGATGCCGTCCAGGTCGATCACGATAGACGTGGGTTTGCCGTCGTCAACCTCTTCTTTCTGGGCGTCGTCCTGCTCTTCAGCAGTTCCTTCCGCATTCTCGCCTGCTTTTTCTGTCTCCTCCTCTTTGCTTTGCTCCTTTTCTTTTTCCTTCTCTTTCTCTTTGTCGCCGGGGGCTTTGGGTTCGGGAATGAAAGGAGATTTCAGATCGCGCTGCAACATGATAGCATAAGGCTTGACGCCGCGCGGGAAGCTCCATTCAAAATGCAGGTTGTCGGCGACGGGATTAAGGACGCGCTCTCCCAGGAAGTAGAGATATTTGCCTTCGGGATCGAAGGCGGGCGCATAATCTTTGAGGATGGGATCGGTTGCCATAAAGGTTTCGCCGCTCTCCACATTGCAGAGTTTGATAGCTGTTTTGCGCCGCGCGCCTGTAAAGCCGTAGGCCAGCCAGCGTCCATCGGGCGACCATGCCGCGCCCTGGATACGATCATAGTCGCTGCGGTCAAGTACGCGCGCGCTGCTGGCTTCCAGGTCTACCACGATCAGCTCGTTGCGATGGTTGGTGATGGCGGCGGTATCGTCTGCCGGCGAGACCAGCAGGTTCACAGCGCGGCCAAATTCAATGTCGCTATAGACCTTAGGTTCGCTGGCATCTTCGGGATTGAAGACTACCAGTGCTTCGCGCCCGATCTCGTCGCTGATAGCTACCAGGCGCTTGCCGTCGTTGAGCCATTCAAGAAAGCGGTAGCGCACGCCGTCGGGCGCGCCATGTTGCAGAACGGGTCCTTCCCAATTGCCAGACGAGAAGGCTTTGCCGCGCGTCGTCAGGGCCAGCGCGTAGCCCTGGGGATGCAGCGCGGTGCTGTGCAGGTTGCGCCCTGCGTAAACAAACTTGCGGTTGCGCTGCGAGCGCGAGCCGGGCAAGCTAACATGCAGGTGATGCGAGCGCGACTCGTCAGGATCAAACAGGTACAGGTCCGCGCCAGCATGGTAGATCATGCGTCGTCCATCGCTGGACAGGTTGCGCGCGTAGAAGTCTTGATGTTCGGTATGACGGCGCAGGTCTTCGCCCGGTGGTGTGCATGAATAGATATTGCCGATGCCTTCGTGGTCGGAAATGAAGTAGATGCGCTCGCCTACCCAGCAGGGGGCTGCTATGTTGCCATCCAGTTGTAACAGCCTCTGGAATGTGCCGTTGCCCTCGACATCGCACCACAGATGACCGGCGGTACCGCCGCGATAGCGTTTCCAGCGCGCCGGCTCGCCAATATTGCGACCGATGACCACGCCGCCACGCGGCCCGTAGGATATGGCATTGGCCTGTCCGACCGGTAGTTTGCGCGGCTGCCCACCCTGGGGAGAGAGGGCATAGATAAATTGCTGCCCCCACAGCGACTGCCCGGTATTGCTGGCGTACAGGATGGCATCTCCGCTAAGAGACCAGCCAACGACCTGGCAAGATGCGCCCTGAAAGGTGAGACGCCGCGCTACATCGCCCTCAGATGGCATGACGTAGACTTCGTCGGGGCCTTCATCTTTTCCAACAAAGGCCAGCAGCGCGCCATCCGGCGAAAAGCGTGGTAAACGCACCTCACCCACCCCTGCAGTCAGGCGTTCGGCGCGCCCGCCCTCGCTCGATACAAGCCAGAGATCATCTTCAGCGACGAAGACGATCGTATCCTCGTGAATAGTGGGAAAGCGAACATATCCTTGACTCGGCATTTTTACTCCTCATAGTCGTTCTAGCGCGGCATCAATATTATAGTTATCTATAGTATGACTGTAAAAACATGACCTGTAGTACAGTCTTTACGATAGTGAATGATATTATAACACCGATATTCTGGAACTGTCGAGTTCCTTCCTATTACCGGGTGAGCATCAGATTTTGACCCTGTTGGCAAAAGGCAACAGGAGTGGAAGAGGGATAATGGTAGAATAGGAGAAAGAGAGTGTCATTGCTACAGAAAGTGAATGAGAAGGAGCCAGCCGATGTCGTTACAACCTCAAGCCA
>DASTKD010000120.1:0-4079 GCA_035716135.1 Ktedonobacteraceae bacterium | reverse complement strand
AGGATGGAAGATATTATTACATGGTGATGCCCTATTTGCGCGGCGGCACACTTGAGGACATGCTGAATGAAAAGCCCCTCACGCTGGAAGAAACCAGCATTGTGCTTGAACAGCTTACCAGCGCCCTGTCCTATATTCACGCGCTGGGTATCCTCCACCGCGACATCAAACCCACCAATATCCTGTTTGACCGGCACTACAACCTGTATTTGACCGACTTTGGCATTGCTTCATGGCTGGGCGATAAGCCGGTACACAACGGTCATGTGATGGGAACCCCGCACTACACCGCACCCGAGCTTTTTGATGGGTTCGTGGATCAGCGCAGCGAAGTGTACTCGGTAGGCATCCTGCTCTACCAGTTGCTTACCGGCTCACTGCCGTTTGATGGGCCGAGCGATTGGAAGATCTGTCTGCATCACCGGGAAACGCGACCACTGGCACCGTCTCTTCTCAATCCCTCTATTCCACGCCCGGTTGAGCGCGTGATACTTAGTGCATTGGAGAAAGACCCGCGCCGTCGTTATCAAAGCGTCGAGGATTTACTGTACGCTTTTCAAGATGCGCTGGCAACTCCCACGTTCTTCGCTCATCTGTCCACGCAATGGCAGGCAACGTGTCAGAAGCTGCGCAATCGCCTCTCTCCCAGTACGCCACCCTGCCAGCCCGTCGATGTACAGGCGGCCCTGGATATGTGTGCCGCCGAAGAATACGAGTGATTTAATCTTCTTCGGCTTCGGCTTTTATATCAAAGCATTCCTCGTTAGAGTCTTCATCGCAGCCATCGTCGTCAAACGGGTCAGTGATCAGGACAAGATGCGGTAAACCGCTATCCTGGCATTCCAATTCTTGCTCTTCTTCCAGAGCCGGGAGAGGGTATTGTGTTTGAGACATGACGAAAATCCCTTTCGTGATGCAAATCTACTGGCAAGCTGTCGCGCTCCCCATGTTGTCGGCTCGCATCTCCACCTTATATAAATATGTGGTCAGAGGAGGGTATTTTGAATATCAGGCATATCATTGACATAACATTTTCGATGAGATACTGTTTTCTGATCTGCAACTTTCAATGCGATATATCGTAATAGAAAATATAAAGATATATCGCATTCTCGCAACGGGGTACATGCGGTATACCGGCGAAGGTTCTCTCAATTGAAAGGAGATCAGAACAATGTTTGGTGATTTTAACAGGCAATCCGGCGAGTCGCCGGAGCCGGAGCAAGTGAACTGGGAAGGCTGGACGCCCCCCTGGATGTCGCGTGAGGGACACGGTCAGCGCGGCCCATTTGGTCCGGGACGTGGATTTGGTGGCCCGTTTGGCCGGGGTTGGCGTGGCCCGCATGGTCCATTCGGCGGCGGCTTTGGTGGCTTTGGCCCCGGTCGCCACTGGGGCATTCCCGACGAGCTGCTAGCGTTGCGTTCTCAGGCGGCGGAAGTAGCTCGCCTCTTCGCCATCGCCAGCCGGGGCGCGTTTGAGAACAAAGAGCGCCTGTCACAACTGCGCGCCTTCCTCGACCGCTCGCACAAAGAACTCTCCGACATGATCTACAGCTCAGCCGGGGAGCAGTCAACCGGCGAGGGCGAAAGCGCCAGCGGTCCCAGTGATGTCGGCCAGGCGTAATCGCGCGCCACTGCCAGCGTAGGACGCGAGCAATCGCGCCCTACGTGTCAGGTGCGTATGTCTGTATATTTGCTCTCGCACTCTCGTGCGGGGTATCACAAATCATTTGCTGAAGGGCAAGATTGGCTCCATATCTCATCTTGAGAGAATACGTTGTGATAAGCCACTTTTATGAGGATCTCAACAAAGTCGTCAGTATAACCTAATATATGCAGTTGTTCCCGCAGATTGTTTATGCGCATAACCATTTTAATGAATGGTATGTGGTAAGATGCGTTCCAGTTAGCGAGCATCCCCTTAACTTCTTCCAGCACATAAAATATTTCATCCACGATGGCATTTAGTTCAGAGACGCTGCTCATGCTAAATAACTCCTTTAAGGTATTCTGCTCGCTTCGTCTTTTGACTCTGTACCGGGTATCTCCATGCCGATAGATATATTTGTAGACAATCTGAGTTGACCAACTATAATTGTGCCACTTTATTTGACTACCGTCAAGGGGTCATGCATGTTAAAGTGCTTGAAACAAGAGGGAAAAGGTAAAAGATATATGGTGAGACTCAAGATTAAAGAGGTAGCGCAAGCAAAAGGGTACACTCAGAATAGCCTGTCAAGAGCAACGGATATTTCACTCAATACCATCAGGCGACTATGGAATAAACCATATAGCGGCGTGACTGCTGAAACACTGCATAAAATAGCTCGTGTATTAAAGGTGGATATTAGCGAGTTGACAACATATGAGGATGATTAGTACAAGCAAAAACGAAAGTAACCTCTTCTCGTTCGATATATGGCAGTCCCCAAAAAACTATTGACGAACCGCAAGCGTATAGTGTATACTCAATGCGTTCGCAAGAGCAACAGACATTCCTCGATAGCTCAACGGTAGAGCGGCCGGCTGTTAACCGGTAGGTTACAGGTTCGAATCCTGTTCGAGGAGCCACAGCCCAGGAAACCAATTCCTGGGTGTTTTTTATGACGCCAAAAAGGGAAGTTACCATGAGTGGACATAGGCCCTGGAGCGAAATCAGTGAGAAAGTGCGGGCAGACCCGGAGCGTCGCGCTCGGATTGAGCAGCGCGAGCAGGCCATTGCAGCAGATCTGACTATAAGCCAGCTTCGTGAGGCTCGTGGTATGAACATAGCTGATCCTGGCCCTGGTCGGAATTCGTCTTCCCCCGGCCCAACACAACACGGATAACATTTGGTATAGATCGATTTGAGAAATTAAGTGCCAAGCTACCACTTACACGGTGTCCTTCAATTTGAAGAATATGGGTGTTTGACAAATGACGGTTCTATGCCTGATGGGATATTGAAGCAGGCACAAGTTGAGATGAGGAAAGAGACTGGTTTTCGTGCTGGTAGATTTGAGAAGTTGTTAGACATGTATAGTCATCCCGGGTATATTGCTCATAAGGTTCATTTGCTAGTTGCTTATGACTTGGAGTGGGACCCGCTTGAAATGGAAGATGGAGAAGAGGTACGAGTTCACACATTTACTTGGGAGACGGCATTAGCAGCCACTAAGGAAGACTGCCGGTGTGATCCAGAGGCGGCACTTGCTTTGTGGTTGTACTTAAGAAGCAAGCTGTAGAGCTATCTCATAAACTTTGATATTTTTATCGAGATTTATTAGTAATCGAGGCTATCAAGGTCTTGGTTGATAAAGTACTTTTGTTCTGCTTCTTTCGTGAGCTTATATTCGCGACGGTCCTTATTTTTTATTCTTTCAACAAGCCCTCGATCATCTAAGATTTTCCCTCGTGCAGCTACAAGTTGACGCGAATAATCTAAGTTTGCTGCTATATCTGAAGCAATCATGGGGGACTTTTCACCGTGTAGAGTCTGCAAAATTCCAAGTTCGACCGCGGGCAAAAGCAAACCCGGGTCAACCGACTTAAGAATAGATTCATACTTCTTTGATAAGTTAATTACTTGGCAAGTTCCAGTTAAGCATTCGGGACACTTCATTCGGTATCTCCTTAATGAAGCCAACTCGCTGAAACTGAAGACCGTATGACAATGGTCACAAACAATTTCTTGGTTTTTTCTTAAGTAATCTTCTAATATGAAGGTAAAGTCAAAAATTCGGTCTACGAAATAATGGCGGTAATCTGTCCCTTGCGGTCTTCCAAAATCGATGTTCAACCTTTGACATAAGCCAAAATTTAACGCAAATACGGTTACTTTTCGACCGTCTCGATCACTCATATCAGAGTATTTGGTCAGGAAAAAATTCAACTCAAGGGTCGATAATAAAGATTCAAGTTCCTGTACAACATGGAAATGGCTTGTAGGAGAAGTTTGCCTTCTCGTTCCAGACCGTACCTCTAAATTTTCATGAAAACGAAGTGCTTTTGCTTTCCTGATTATACTTTCTAGGAGTTCTCGAAGGCTCATCACAGAGGAACGTTCAGAAAAGTTCTCAAGCAAGAATTTGTTCATTTTA
>DASTKD010000119.1:0-6400 GCA_035716135.1 Ktedonobacteraceae bacterium | reverse complement strand
CACCATCACGCTCGCCGAAGACGAGCAAAACGCCCTCTTCTCCATAGGGGATCACGGCATTGGTATCCCCTTACAGCAGCATGGGCGCATTTTCAGCCGCTTCATGCGCGCCGATAATACATATATGCATGACATCGGAGGAACGGGGCTGGGTCTATATCTCTGCCGGGAACTGGTTGAGCGTCACGGAGGGCGTATCTGGTTTAAATCGGTCGAGGGTGAGGGGTCTACCTTTTATGTGTCACTTCCCCTGTACGGGAAACCATCCTGTTCCTGACACCATCCAGAAACTTTTTCTCGCTTTATGACCGAAGAGGGCGAAAAGCGGCGCATGATATAATCGAGTATGACGACTCAGCGAGACCTTCCACAATTCCAGATGGGAGCGGCAGATATACGCCGCCTGCAACATCTTCCCTGGCATTTTCCCCTGGAAGAATGGCCGGAACACGGTATTGTCACGCTTTCCATCCGGCGTGGCGAATCGCGCCACCCTGTGATTTTCGTCGAAAGCGACGACGTGCGTTATGCCATCAAAGAGACGACCCCGCATATGGCGCAACGCGAAATTCACAACCTGCGCGTAATTGAATTTCGCGGCATTCCCTCGCTCAGTCCGGTAGGTACAGTGACCGTTTCAGCGCCACCTGTGCAGCTCGAATCCGCGCAGATCGGCGGGCTACCCCAGTATACCAGCGGGGATCGCGGTTATACTGTAACGCGCCTGGCCGCGCGTGTGATGCCGCATTCGTTACTTTTTCGCCTGCCGTTCAACCGCAGAACCAAGCATCGCCTGCTGGGCGCTGTCGCCGTGCTGATGGTCGAATTGCACGAACACGGCGTCTACTGGGGCGATCCATCGCTGGCAAACATTCTCATACGTATAGACGGGCGGCGCGTTATGGCGATTATGGCGGACGCGGAAACGGCAGAGATTTTTCCAGAAGCGTTAAGCAAAGGGCTACGCGAACAGGATTTGGATATGTTCCACGAGTCGCTGATCTGGCAAGCCGAGGACCTGCGCCAGGCGCGCGGCTTAGAGGAAGACGAGGAATTGCTGGACGAGAGAGATTACCGCTATTTCATGCGACGCTATCGCTGGCTGCGCCGCGAACATGAGCAGATCAGCGCGCATACCATTACCCCGACCTTACCACAGGTTACACGTATGCTGGCATCTCTGAACAAGCTCGGCTTTTCTCTGCTCGACGTGGGAAGCAATGCCTTCGAGACGGTTATCAGCGTCTCGCCGGGCTGGTACGTGCGCCGCATCAATAAGCTGCTGGGCATCAAGATTCCGCTTCATTATGCACGCCGCTTTTATAACATGATTCTCGGCCACCAGGTTATTATGATCAAAGAAACGGGACATGAGGTGACGATTGAGGAGGCGGCGCGCGACTGGTACGAGCGCTATCACCTGCCCGCGATACTCCTGCTGCGCCAGATATTGACCAGCGAGCAGGACCCGCTCGAAGCGTATTTCGCCATCATGCGGCATAAATGGAATCTGAGCAAGGACGCCGGATATGAAATACCTTTAGACGAGTCCATGATGAGCTGGGCCATGCACCAGGCGGAGATAGGAGGTATTGGCGCGGTCGATCCCGCCATGCTGGCCTCCTACTGGAGAGAACGCCAGCCCGTCGCGGAAGCACTCTCGCCACCACCCATTACGCGCGAAAAACTGGAGCCGCTCCTCTCGAAAGAAGAGCAACCCCTTGTTACATTACCAGAATCCCACCTGGCCGAGAAATTGCATCCACACCTGGAAACAGAAGAATAGAAGCAAGGCATTTCTGATGGAGGGGAGCAACCGCAAGGGTTGCTCCCCTCCATCAGAAATGCCTTGCTGTTTGTTTACTCCTCGTCGGGGGAGTCTTCTTCTTCCTCTACGCTGGCGACTTCGCCGATTTTGAAGGAGGCCATGTTGCCGCGAATCTGTTCCTCGATGGCGGAGGCTACGTCGCTGTTCTGGCGCAGGTATTCTTTGGCGTTCTCGCGTCCCTGGCCCAGGCGAATATCGCCAACGTTGAACCACGCGCCGCTCTTCTTGACCAGGCCCATTTCCAGACCCAGGTCGATCAGACCGCCTTCGCGCGAAATACCTTCGCTGTACATAATGTCAAACTCGGCCACGCGGAACGGGGGCGCGACTTTGTTTTTGACGACGCGCACGCGAGTGCGGTTGCCCATCACATCCTGCCCCTGTTTGATAGAATCGGTGCGGCGAATATCCAGGCGCACGGAAGCATAGAACTTGAGCGCTTTACCGCCGGAAGTCGTCTCAGGGTTGCCAAACATCACGCCGACTTTTTCGCGCAACTGGTTGGTGAAAAGGACGGAGGTGTTGCTGCTGCTGATGGCCGAGGTGAGCTTACGCATGGCCTGGCTCATAAGGCGGGCTTGCAGGCCGACATGCGCGTCGCCCATTTCGCCCTCGATTTCGGCGCGGGGCGTGAGCGCGGCGACCGAGTCGATCACCACCACATCAAGCGCATTACTGCGTACCAGGGCATCCAGGATTTCAAGGGCTTGCTCGCCGGTGTCCGGCTGTGAAATCAGAAGATTGTTGGTGTCAACTCCCAGGCGAGCAGCATAGGCGCGATCCAGCGCGTGTTCGGCATCTATAAAAGCCGCGTAACCGCCCGCGCGCTGCGCGCTGGCAATGACATGCAGGCAAAGAGTGGTTTTACCGGAAGACTCAGGACCATAAATTTCTGTGATGCGCCCGCGTGGAATACCGCCAACGCCCAGCGCAAGGTCGAGGGCTATCGATCCGGTGGGGATCACCTCGACTTGAATCTTAGAGACATCGCCTAATTTCATGATCGCGCCTTTACCGAAGCGACGTTCAATCTGGGTGAGCGCCTGCTCAATCGCTTTTTCCCGGTCACTTGTGGCAGCAGACACAACTGTACTGCTTCGATCCACCATAGACTTTTCCTTTTTACTCAATGGCATGTTCAGTTGCAGGGTAGAGGATTCTGGCTTCCCTGCTTACCTCCTTTTGATTTGCTGCCGATCCCCTCAAGGGGAGGGGAATATCCCGTCGCCTCGTTATGGCAAGAAATACCGATTCTGTGGCTTTCTACCACAGAGTTGACCAGATGCTTCCCACGTATATATTCTCTGGCAGTGTTGCGAAAGCGGAAACAGGTAACTCTCCCTAACCTGTACCTTCTAAGGTAGAACGAGTGTACCATATTCCCAACTATATGTCAATAGATTTCAAAGGTCGCGCCGACCATCGAGGGCGCGACCGAGAGTGCCTTCGTCGGCGTATTCCAGGTCTCCGCCGTTGGGGAGGCCGCGCGCCAGACCGGTAACACGCACTTTGAAAGGCTTTAGCTCCTTCAGAATGTAGTTGGCGGTATATTCCCCTTCGAAGTTCGGGTTGGTCGCCAGGATGATCTCGCGCACGGAGCCGCTGCCGACACGTTGCAGCAGTTCGTCGATGCGCAGGTCTTTGGGTCCCACGCCATCGACGGGCGAGATAGCGCCGTGCAACACATGGTACAGGCCCTTATAGACGCCCGTTTTCTCCAGTGCCAGCACGTCGAGCGGCTCCTCGACCACGCAAATGACATCCTGATCGCGGCTCGGATTGCTACAGATCAGGCAGGGATCGGTTTCGGTGATGTTGAAACAGCGCGAACAGTAGATGATGCTCTCTTTGACACGCATAATGGCTTCAGCCAGGCGGCGCGCCTGGTCGGTCGGGCTGCGCAACACGAAGAACGTCAGGCGCTGCGCCGTCTTGACGCCAACGCCGGGCAATTTGGAAAATTCTTCGATTAACGCCGCCACCGGGGCTGCGATGTTGCTCATAGGTTAAAACAATCCTGGGATTTTCATACCCCCGGTGAGCGAGTTGCTCATCTTCGCCTGCGCCTCTGATACTTTCTCGTGCGCGGCTCTGGCGGCAGCCAGCACCATCACTTCGAGTTCAGCAATGTCTTCCGCATTGAAGGCTTCGGGGTCGATCTTGACAGCCGAGATTTCAAATTTGCCGCTCATGGTGATCGTCACCGCGCCACCTCCTGCGGTGCCGGTAAACTGGGTTGCCTCCAGTTCTTCCTGCATTTTGACGAGCCTCTGCTGCATTTTCTGGATTTCACGCATGTTCATGGATAAATGTTCGCTCCTCACTTTGGATGTATATCTACAATTCTGGCGGAAAAGGTGCGCATGACTTCCTGGATCACAGGATCATGATGCACTTTCTGTTCAAGCGTTTCTTTTGACATTACAGGTTTATTCTCTCTCACCATGTTCGTTCTGGCAGGCGTGGACGTACCCACACCACCGGGAGAACTGGCATAAAGATCAACAGGTGGTTCTTGCTGTGCTTCTTTGCTCCCCGGCTGGTCTTCGCGCAGCGTCGATGATGGTTTCGCGGGCGGCTCGCGGTACGCTGATGGCTGAGTAGCTGACGGCGCGCCCGTCGAATTACTGGCCGCGTCAGACATAAGGGCTTGCGACGGGGATTGATCGGGTGAGAGCAACAACACCTGACATGCAGGCAGATTGAATTCCATCTGCAACGCCCATTCCAGGTCTTTGTTACGGTTGTAATCCTTAATATATTTCAAGTGCGACGTTTTTAAAGCCTGGATCACCACAATAGGCTGATCTACAGTTCCTGCTATACTCACCACTGTAACAAAAGCAAGGTATGCATACAGTTGTGCGCTCTTCTGCTTCGCCCGCCTGCGCACATTCTCCCACGCACGCGCTACCTGCTGCACGGTCAAGGCTGGCTGCTCGCCACCTCCATCGGCTCCGCTGGCCGCTTCCCGGCGTTCTGGTGTGCTGCGCATTTCTTCTGGCGGACGTGGCGTTTTATCTGGCGCTGCTTCTTTCGCTGGCATGTTGCGCGGAGTATGCGTTTGTTGCGCCGCGCGGGTTGGATAATCAGCCGGTGTAAGCGGCGGCGGAGCAGCAGGCCGCGCGGTTTGCGCTTGCGGTGCAGGCGTTGCGACGGGAAGTGAGCCTGACTGGGCGCGACGGTGCATTTCGATGGATTCGAGGGCCGCGATTTCCAGGCCAAGCTGCGGCGTTCCCTGATTCTTGAGCGCGAGATCGTTCTGCGCGAAGATACGCGCGCACTCGGTCAATTCCGCCAGCGTGAAACACTGTGCCAGTTGCTTGATCTCCTCTAACTCATCCTGCGTTAGATCGAGGATGGCGGCGGTATCCGCGCCTGCTCGCGTGAGCATGAGGGCGCGCCAGTATTCCATGACCTGCAGGTTGAGCTGGCGCAGGTCCGCGCCGTCCTCTGAAAGCTGGTTGATGAGATGCAGCACGGCTGACCCATCAAGTTCGGCGATGGCGGTAATAAATTTAGAGATGGCACGCGGGTCGGCTATACCGAGCATCGCTTGCACCTGAGACAACGCAATTTCGCTGCCAGCATAGGCAATGGCCTGATCGAGCAGGCTGAGGGCGTCGCGCATTCCCCCTGCGGCGGCTCTGGCGATCAGTTCGGCAGCCGGGCGTTCGAGTTTGACCTCTTCATGCTCCGCCACGTAGAGCAAACGCTCGACGATGTGGCGCGTAGTAATGCGCTTGAAGTAGTATGGCTGGCAGCGCGAAATGACGGTGGGCAGCATTTTATGCACATCGGTGGTCGCCAGCACAAAGATAGCGTAGTCCGGTGGCTCCTCCAATGTTTTGAGCAGGGCGTTGAAGGCTTCGGTGGTCAGCATGTGCGCTTCGTCGAGGACGTAGACCTTGTATTTGCCGGTGGATGGCGGCACCATGATACGGTCGCGCAATTCGCGGATGTTGTCGATGCCGCGATTGGAGGCGGCGTCGATCTCAATGACGTTGAGCGAGTTGCCCGCCGTGATCTCGCGGCAAGGCGTACATTCGTTGCACGGCTCGCCATCGCGCGGATTCTCGCAATTGACGGTTTTAGCAAGCAGACGGGCGGTGCTAGTCTTGCCCGTGCCACGCGGGCCGGTAAACAGGTAGGCATGGCTCATGTTGCCGCTTTTCAGGGCATTTTTGAGCGTCTGGATGATTGGTTCTTGACCAATCAGGTCATCAAAGGTTTGTGAGCGCCATTTTCGGTAGAGTGATTGTGAGGTCATGCTGCGACTCCCGCCTGCCTGCCATTTGACGGGTCTCGAACTCCCGCCGGAGTGATGAGTTGAACACAGAAAACCGATTTTCGCCCGGTCCTGCCGATCAGCGCAATCAGGCTGCCCTACGGCACCCAGAGAGGTCCATTTACCGTTGCTTCCTCACGAACCTGGCGGGGTTCATAGACATCTGCCGCGCAGGACCCGATTACGCCGATCGGCAGGACCGGACGAAAACCGGCCTGTTCCACTTTGTATCTTCGTTTCCATTAATGGAACACGGCCATTGTACACCTGACCGCCCGATTTGT
>DASTKD010000118.1:0-5881 GCA_035716135.1 Ktedonobacteraceae bacterium | reverse complement strand
CGCCATCGTCTCCGGCGCGGCAGTCTCCCGCGACATCGCCGCCGGTGCGCTCTGCTCCGTCCCCATCTCCGACCTCCAACTCACCCGCCCCTTCGTCATGTTCTACCGCCAGGGCAAATACTTCGGCCCCCTCGGCAGAGACTTCATGGCCTATATACGAAAGGCCGCGGGGTAGGTGTGAGGCAAGGCGGCTATTGGAGACTATACTGTACTATGTGGAAAGAATTACCGTTTTTCTGAATGCTGAGAAGAATGATAGAAATGGTAGTGTCTATGATAAGCCCAGAAAGGGCAAAAGAATATGAACGAGGCCGATACGTGTAGAGCATATGTGCTTCCCAGGCTGAATGCTGCCGGATGGGATGATGATGTACATTCAATCATAGAGCAGAAGACGTTCACTGATGGACGTATCATTCCCATGTCAAACAAGATCAAACGCCAGCGGCAAAAACGTGCTGATTATCTGCTCCGGTATACGCGAGATTTCACGATTGCCGTAGTGGAGGCGAAAGCTGACTATAAACTGCCTGCTGATGGGTTACAGCAGGCAAAAGACTACGCGGAGATTCTCGGTGTGAAGTTTGCCTATGCCACGAACGGACGTGGCATCGTTGAATATGACTATATTACCGGTCTGGAACGGGAACTCGATACGTTTGCTTCACCCGACGAACTCTGGTTACGCTTGCGTACAGGCGAGGGGTTGGAGAGCGAAACGCTGTCGCAGCAGTTGCTCACACCGTCCTATATGGGGGATAAGGTGCCACGCTATTACCAGGAAATTGCCATTAATGAGACGCTCAAGGCAGTGCTTAAGGGGCAGAAACGCATTTTGCTGACAATGGCGACGGGGACGGGAAAAACGCTGGTGGCGTTCCAGATCTGCTGGAAGCTTTGGAATGCGCGCTGGAACAATGCAGGTAAATATCGCCGTCCCAGAATTCTCTACCTGTCGGATCGCAACATTCTTGTGGATGACCCGAAGGATAAGATGTTCGCCATTTTCGGGGATGCGCGCTGGAAAATTGAGAACGGGCAGATCAACACATCGCGACAGATGTACTTTGCCATTTATCAGGCGATTGCCGAGAGCGCGAACCATCCCGGACTGTATCGCGAGTATGCGCCCGATTTCTTTGACATGGTGATTGTCGATGAATGCCATCGTGGCAGCGCCCGTGATGAGAGTAACTGGCGTGAGATACTGGACTACTTTCAGTCGGCCTATCAGATTGGCATGACAGCGACGCCCAAACGCGACGACAACATTGATACCTACAGCTACTTCGGCGAGCCGATTTATACCTATAGCTTGAGCCAGGGCATAGAGGATGGTTTCCTCGCGCCGTATCGTGTGCATCGGGTGATGACAAACGTTGATGCCGCGGGCTGGCGTCCGCAGGTGGGCGAAACCGATCGTTATGGGCGCGTCATCCCAGAAAAGGATTACCAGACGCGACAATTTGAGCGCGAGGTGGCGCTACGGCAGCGCACCCGCGCCATAGCACGTCACCTGACGGAATACCTGAAGAAGACAGATCGCCTCGCCAAAACAATCGTTTTCTGTGTCGATCAGGAGCACGCCGACGAGATGCGCCGCGAATTGAATAATCTGAATAGCGACCTGACGAAGGTATATCCAGATTACGTGTGCCGTGTGACGGCTGCCGAAGGTGATATTGGGCGCGGCCATCTCAGTCGCTTCCAGGAACTGGAAACCGCCTCGCCTGTCATTTTGACAACATCACAATTGCTTACTACGGGTGTCGACGCTCCGACCTGCAAAAATATTGTGCTGGCTCGTGTCATTAACTCTATGACCGAGTTCAAGCAGATTATCGGGCGCGGTACTCGCGTGCGCGATGACTACGGCAAATATGCTTTCACGATTCTCGATTATACCGGCAGCGCCACCACGCTCTTTGCCGATCCCGCCTTCGATGGCGACCCGGTGCGCACGCTCCAGATGGAGATGGATGAGAACGGGGAAACGGTAGGCAGCCAGGTAGTGCAGAGTGACGAAGCGTCCGGCGAGGATGAGGATAGCGAGGGCGGTAGCGTTTCTGGCATAGGCGACAGCAGGCAGGTGAAAGAACGCGACAAATACTATTATGATGGTGGGGACGTGGAGGTAGTGGCTGACGCGGTATACGAACTCGATGCTGATGGCAATCGCTTGCGGGTGGTGAAATTGACCGATTATACGGCTGAGCGCGTGCGCAGCATCTATCCGAATGCCGCGGCGTTGCGCGCTCAGTGGGCTGATCCACAGCAGCGAGGGGAGATCATCACGCTGCTGGAAGAGAAGAATATCAGCTTCGAGGCGCTGGCTGCCGCCACAAACCAGCCTGATGCCGACCCCTTTGACCTGCTTTGCTTCATCGTGTTCAGCACGCCGCTGCACACGCGCCGCGAACGTGCCAACTCGGCGCACAGGAAACTGCACGAGGCATTCAAGAATTATCAAGAGGAAGCGCGAATCATCCTGGATACGCTGCTGGAAAAGTATGCTGAATTTGGTATGGCCCAGTTCAAACTGCCCGATATCCTGAAAGTCCCACCGATTTCCCAGTATGGCAATGTGCGCGAGATCACGACCATCTTTGGTGGTTCCGAGCAGTTACGGGAAGCTGTACAGCAGCTTCAGGTGCTGCTGTACACGGACGCGGCGTAGAGTCTCAATTTCATAAACCCTGGTTTTCTGGCGAATTCGCCGTTCCATTACGCCTGAAACATGGTATGATAGCCTGCACAATAGATATCGTACTTTGGAGAGGGTTAGAGATCAATGGTCACGTCGAAACGAGAGAGGACACGAACTGTCCAGAAGCCCCTGGGATTGAAAGCGCCGCACAAACCCACTACCGCTCAGCAGCTTGGCAGCATCATCAAATCGGTGCGCGACATTATGCGCAAGGACAAGGGCCTCAATGGCGACCTTGACCGCCTGCCCATGCTCACCTGGATACTGTTCCTCAAATTTCTTGATGATATGGAGCAACTGCGCGAGGATGAAGCCGCGCTCGCCAATGAGCGCTTCCGGCCAACTATCGAGCCGCCCTACCGCTGGCGGGACTGGGCAGCCAGCGATGCCGACCTGCTGACCGGCGATGAATTGATCGCCTTCATCAACAACGAGGAGGCAACGCGGCCCGATAGCACGCCCGGCCCCGGCCTCTTCGCCTATTTACGCAACCTGCAAGGTGCCAGCGCCAGCGACCGGCGCAACGTGATCGCTACCGTCTTTCGCGGCGTCGTCAACCGCATGGTCAACGGCTACCTGCTGCGCGACATTGTGAGCAAGGTCGATAGCATTCACTTCACTTCGTCCGAGGAGATACACACCCTGGGCCATCTCTACGAATCCATGCTCAAGGAGATGCGCGACGCCGCCGGAGATTCGGGCGAATTCTACACGCCGCGAGCAGTTGTGCGCTTCATGGTGCAGGTACTGAATCCGCGCCTGGGCGAGACGGTGCTTGACCCGGCCTGCGGAACCGGCGGCTTCCTTGTCGAAGCCTACCGGCACCTGGAGCAGCAGCGCCAGAGCGTGGAGGATTATCAAATCCTGCAAGAGTGCAGTATCTTCGGCGGCGAAGCCAAGTCGCTCCCCTATCTGCTGGCGCAGATGAACCTGCTGCTGCACGGCCTGGACGCGCCCCGCATCGACCCCGGCAACAGCCTGCGCTTCTCCCTGCGTGAAATCGGCGACCGGGAGCGCGTAGACGTGATCCTGACCAATCCACCCTTTGGCGGCTCGGAGGAGCGCGGCATACTCTCCAACTTCCCGGAAGACAAACAGACCACCGAAACCGCTCTGCTCTTCCTGCAACTCATCATGCGCAAACTCAAGCGTCCGCCCACCCCTGGCCGCGCCGCAGTCGTCGTCCCCAACGGTACACTCTTTGGTGATGGGGTCTGCACGCGCATCAAAGAGGAGCTGTTGAAAGACTTCAACCTGCATACCATCGTGCGCCTGCCCAAAGGCGTCTTCGCGCCCTACACCGACATTTCTACCAATTTGCTCTTTTTTGACCGCTCCGGCCCGACCAAATGGGTCTGGTACTACGAGCAGCCACTGCCCGCAGGAAAAAAGAGCTACACCAAGACGCGCCCCATCCAGTTTGAAGAGTTCGCCCCCTGCCTGGCATGGTGGCCCGACCGCGAAGAGAACGACCGCGCCTGGCGCGTCCACGCCAGCGATCTGCTGGCCAACGGCTGCAACCTCGACCTCAAGAACCCCAACGCGAAACAAGATATGGAACACCATCCGCCAGAGCAGATCGTCGAAGACATCCTCAAAAAAGAGCAGTGCATCATAGATATAATGCTTGAAATCAAAAATGTGTTGGGAGGGGAAGAGCGATGAGCAATGGATATCCGATGGTGCCACTAGGTGAGATAGCGCGACCTGTTGAACGTCCTGAGATTCCGATAACAGGAAAAGTGTATCGACAGATTGGTGTAAGGCTTTGGGGAGATGGTGCTTACGAGCGAGAACCGATTGATGGCAGTCAGACAAGATATTCAACCCTCTCTCGTGTTGAGCAAAATGATATTATCGTGAACAAAATTTGGGCGCGAAATGGTAGTGTTGCTATAGTTACTCAGGCCCTTGCTGGCTGTTACGGGTCGGGCGAGTTTCCAACTTTTGCTCCAAATCTTCTACGGCTTGAACCCCGTTGGTTTCATTGGCTCACGAAAACAAAGAACTTCTGGGAACAATGTGATGAGAAATCTCGAGGAACGAGTGGCAAGAATCGTATCAAACCGGAAAAATTTCTACATGTTGTAATTCCCCTACCCCCATTAGAAGAGCAACGCCGCATTGTCGCACGCATCGAAGAGCTAGCGAGCAGGATTGAGGAGGCGCGAAGGTTGAGGCGGGAGACAGAATTAGCGTGTGATAATCTATGCCGGTCAATGATTTTCGCTGAGTCTCGTGAGCAAGTTACTATGACTTCTATGGAGTACCTTGTGACGCTAAGAGAAGCAGATGTTGCTGTTCATCAGGATGAAACATATCATTTTGCGGGTGTTTACTGCTTCGGTAAGGGCGTTTTCGCTGGACAACGTAAATCAGGAATGGAGTTTGCCTATAATCGCCTCACACGCCTGAAAACCAATAACTTTGTCTATCCAAAGCTCATGGCCTGGGAAGGAGCGCTTGGTGTTGTTCCGGCTGAGTGCGATGGGCTGGTTGTTTCTCCTGAGTTTCCTGTCTTTGAAGTACACAAGGAACGAGTACTACCAGAATTTCTTGATGTGTATTTTCGTACTCCCTCTGTCTGGCCTACTCTCTCGGCAGCTAGCACCGGTACAAACGTCCGGCGAAAGCGCCTTAATCCGGCGGATTTTCTGCGACTCATGGTACCGCTTCCTTCGATGCAGAGACAACGAGAACTTCGAGATATCAAAATCAAAGCAGATAGCATAAAAAAATTGCAGGGCGAGACGCGGGCGGAACTGGAGGCGCTGTTGCCGTCTGTGCTGGACAGGGCGTTCAGGGGGGAACTGGTGTAGGTGTCTCAGCTGCTGTTGTTTGTCATTTAGCGAACTGCTTGGTTTATTTCACGAACATTTGTTATAATGTCGGTCGTATACAACGACCTCTCAAATAAGAGATGAAAGGATGGTTGCTAGTGACAACAAATCTAGATACTACTTACAAAGTGAGCAAGGGTAATGTTCCCCCAAATATTTCGTCCCAAGATTATGATGAAGACCCGACTCATCATGGTGAGAGAAATTATTTTGAAGCAATAGAACTTGCTACGATATGGATGAGAGAAGGAAACAAATTTGTTGTGGTCTGGGATTCAGGTATTGGACAGACTGTTACAGCCAGTGAGCACGGAGTTCATCTTTCCAACACTTC
>DASTKD010000117.1:0-3995 GCA_035716135.1 Ktedonobacteraceae bacterium | reverse complement strand
TCACTATCGATCTTGGTCGTTGCTATTCATCAGATCTGCGGCGAGACTGGCGGGCATTTTCGCTCTAAGCAAGCGATATAACTGTCTATGGCTGCCATTCTCCCGCCTGCATTCTTGCCAGCAAGCGTGTCCATGCCAGCAGTTGTGGAGTAGAAATGGGGAGCGAGAAGCGGTACGGTATATCATGGTCGCCGCCTGAACCCAACTCCATTTGCAGACGCCTCTGGTCAAGCCGATCTAAGCTACCTGCATAAGCAGGATATGAAGTGGAGTGAATCTCTCGCATGGACGAGTCAATGGCAACGGCTGTTGGCCGGTGAATTGTCTTCTCTATCGTTACCTGTGCTGATGCATTCTGAACTTGCAGACCTCTTGCCTGTAAAAACTGTCCTGCCGTCAGCGAACCGGATGTCATGCCGTTATTCTCACGGTTAAGCATCTTTGCCATCTCTTCTTTGCAGGTAGAACTAAAGACACGAATACGCTCCGCGGGGATAGGACTATATATTCTCAGCAGATGAAGCACCGCCTCTAACGAGGTCAATACGGTTGATTTCCACATCCACTTCGATGTTTGACGTTCTTGTAATGCTAAGCGATAATAGATCATCATATGCCTCCTCTATTCTTGTAGATAGACGACATGAGCAGGTTTTTTTCGGCCCTTTATCATCGGAGCAAGACCACGTTAGATATTCACCACTCACCACCCGACTTTACAGAACGCGATGCCGTACAGGTCGCGCTCGATAGTTACGGCTTGCGTGTCGAGGTGCGCGCTCTGCCCGGCGAGCATGACCGGAATTTCGTGCTTCTGTTAGACGATGGGCAGCGTTTTGTACTCAAAATCGCTCACGCGGGAGAGCAATGGGAAACGCTCGACTTGCAAAACAAAACCCTGGCATACCTGGCGCGACAGATCCCAAAGCTGGCGATTCCGCGTGTAATGGTGACACGCGCCGGACAAGCCATCGCTACTATCAAGGGTAGTGGGGATACGACACACCTGGCGCGGCTCCTATCCTATCTTCCCGGCAAGGCATTGGCACAGACGAAACCGCACACACCAGCTATACTAAGCAACCTGGGAAAGATGCTCGGCACACTGGATCGGGCGTTGCTGGACTTCACACACCCGGCCGCACAGCGCGATTTGAAGTGGGATTTACCGCGAGCAGGCTGGATTCGCAGCTATCTACAGTATATTGTATCCCCGCACAGACGCGCGCTCGTAGAACAACTGCTTACGCGCTTCGAGACTCAGACGCTGCCAGTTTTGCTAACACTGCGTAAAAGCGTGATCCATAATGATGCCAACGATTATAACGTACTGATCGATTACGCTGGCCCCAACTCTATGCCGCTCGTGCATCTACTCGATTTCGGTGATATGTTGCGCACACAGACGATTTGTGAGCTTGCCATTGCCGCGGCATACGTGATGATGAATAAAGCCGATCCGCTCGCGGCGGCTGACCCGCTTGTAGCAGGCTATCACGAGGCATTGCCCTTGACAGAAGTGGAACTGTCTGTCCTGTTTGACCTGATTTGCGCCCGGCTCTGCGTCAGCGTCACCAACTCGGCTTACCAGCAGCAGATCGAGCCGGGCAATTCCTACCTGACCATCAGCGAACAACCGGCATGGCGGTTACTTGAACAACTGGCAAAGATTCACCCACGTTTCGCCTGCTACACCCTTCGCCATGCCTGCGGTATGACGCCTTCGCCTGTGAGCGACACACTGGTAGAATGGTTGAAAGCACATGCTGGCGACATCGGGCGTATTGTCGAGCCAGGTCTGCAAATGGAGAACGTCCCGATTTTCGACTTGAGCGTTGGCAGTTCCGAACCTGGCAACTTGCTCGAATCCGGCGATACAGGGCAGAAACTATATGCGCGTATGCAAGCCGCGCGTTCCCCGGTAGGAATTGGTCGTTACAACGAAGCGCGTCTCTTGCACATCTCTATAGAGCAACGTGTAGAGGGCAATGACGGCCCACAGTGGTCTACCATCCATCTCGGTCTTGATCTATTCATGGCCGCCGGTTCGCCTGTTTTCGCGCCCCTGGCAGGGATAGTTCATAGCTTCAGGTCTTATGAGGAGGTTCCAGGCGACAGTCCAACCCTTGTGCTGCAACATACCGTCGCGCATGGTACCCTCACCTTCTACACACTCTACGGAAATTTAAGCTCCGATTCGCTAGATGGTATCTACGCTGGTATGCCTGTGGAGCAAGGGGCGCAAATCGCTCGTATCGGCGATTACCTGTCTCATGGCGGTCTGCCGCCACATCTGCATTTTCAACTCATCAGCGACATACTGGACAGACAGGGCCACTTTCCCGCCTTCGCGCTACCGGGCGAACGCGCTATCTGGTTGAGCCTTTGTCCTGATCCCAACCTGGTCGCGGGTATTCCACCAGCACAATTTCCTGCGCCTGGCATGAGCAAGGAGCAGATAGCGCAATCACGCGCGCGGCACATCGGGCCATCTCTGAGCATTTCCTACCAACAACCGCTGGAGATCGTGCGCGGCTCCATGCAATACCTGTACAGCGAAGATGGGCGCGCCTATTTGGATGCGGTGAACAACGTCAGCCATGTCGGGCATTGTCACCCGCGTGTGGTCAGAGCGGGACAGGAGCAGATGGCAGTTCTCAATACCAACACGCGCTATCTGCACGAAAAGCTGGCGCGCTACGCCGAAAGATTGTGCGCCACGTTGCCAGAACCACTGCGCGTATGTTATTTCGTTTGTTCAGGCAGCGAAGCAAACGAGCTGGCGCTGCGGGTGGCGCGGGCGCATACCGGACAGCGCGATATGATCGTGGTGGATGTGGCCTACCATGGTAATACCAGTTCGCTGATCGACATCAGCCCCTATAAATTCAATGGACCGGGCGGTACGGGCAAGCCTGCCCATGTTCAGATTGTATCTGTGCCAGACACCTACCGGGGCGAGTTCCGGCAAGATGATCCCCAGGCAGGCGAGAAATATGCTCGCTTTGTGCAAGAGGCCATCGAACATATCCAGGGACAGCAGCGCAGCGTGGCGGCTTTTATATGCGAGTCGCTGCCCGGATGCGGCGGGCAGCTTGTTTTACCTGCTCATTATCTCCAGGAAGCTTATCGCCACACACGTAACGCGGGCGGCGTGTGTATTGCCGACGAAGTGCAGACAGGTTTCGGGCGCGTCGGAACGCACTTCTGGGCCTTTGAGACACAGGGCGTCGTACCGGACATTGTGACGATGGGCAAACCCATTGGCAACGGCCATCCCCTGGCCGCCGTTGTGACCACTCCCGAAATCGCGGCCTCATTTGCGAACGGCATGGAATACTTCAACACCTTTGGCGGCAACCCGGTATCCTGCGCTATCGGCATGGCCGTGCTGGATGTGATCGAGCAAGAACAGCTTCAGGCCAACGCGCAGCAGGTTGGCTCGCATCTTCTCTATGAGTTGCGCGCGTTGATGGACAGGCATCCACTGATCGGAGATGTACGCGGCCTGGGATTGTTCGTGGGCATAGAACTGGTGCGCGACCGCGAGACGCTGACCCCGGCCCCGGAACAGGCCGCGTACATCGCTAACCGTATGAGGGATCGCGGCATCTTGCTCAGCACCGATGGCCCGTTCCACAACGTGCTGAAGATCAAGCCGCCGCTCGTCTTCACCCGGCAAAACGCCAACGAACTGGTAAACGCGCTGGATATGATTCTTGCTGAAGACTTCGCTCAACCGTAGGAATTAAAGCCGCGACCAGGGATAAGCTCAAGCTTTATTTTGTAGAAGCGGATCAATCATAGACCACACATCGCCAGGCTCCCAGGTCGCGCGGTACCAGACGGCAATCTGTAGCTGGCTATTGTTAAATTGGGATGTCTGGTGCAACATCTTGTCAAAATTAGAAATAAGGTAGTAGAGGTTTTTGGCGGTGGGATACCACATGGAATGTTCGACGCCGGACGCATCAGTATAGACGAGATGGGCCGAG
>DASTKD010000116.1:0-7902 GCA_035716135.1 Ktedonobacteraceae bacterium | reverse complement strand
CGATGAACGCGCTTATCCCAGCGTGATAGCCGTAATTGGCCTCGCGCAGCACCCAACCGATGGCTTTCTGTACGTAAGGCCGCTCATCGTCCAGGCAGTTCTCAAGCATAGGCAATACTTTATCAAGCGGCAAGAAGACCGCCTTCTTACCCGAATAATGGATCAGGCTTACCATCGATAGTCGCCGTAACCATTGATTCTCCACCTTGTTCCATGTTTGCAATACTTTGTACACTTCGTCGAAGTTTTGCGCCAGCAGGTAAGAGTAGACCGAAGCAAGGCTATCGCTGTGCGCCCAGTTCTCAATATGCTCGCTCCAGGTAGAGAGCGTAGGCCAGGTGGCTGGCGAGATTTTCCTTCCCTGTCGATCATAATAAAACAAAGGTATACACATCACTTCAAAACACGAACTGGAAAACCAGACCGCATTCCAGATCGCCAGTATCTCTTCGGGCGAGCGATCATAAAAAGAAAATCCCTCACGCGCAATCTGCCGCATCACCGGAACCTTGATTGTTAGAAACTCCAACCGCGACTTCATGTAGTTTTTCGTGAAAGCGGAACGCGAGGAATCGCCAGATGGCTTCAGTTTCGCGTATATTTCGGCTTCGTATTGGGAATAGTCCATGAATTGTTGCATCCTAAATTGTTTTCAGCAGATTCGCTGCACGGAACAGCCCCAGATGTAAGCATTTTATCAGATAAGCGCAATCCTGATGAAATTTCACAACCAGGATCAGAAGTGTCATCCTTCACGCTGTCCTGTCATCCTGAGCGAAGCGAAGGATCTCTCGCCGTCCATGCACAGATCCTTCGCTTCGCTCAGGATGACATTCCCATCCTGGAACGCAAGATGTAACATCCTCACGTATGTGTCTTTAACGAACGAATGTGGTAATCATACCCGTTGGGATGCTTGCGTCTCAATCGTTCGGGACGAGGAGGTCTTGTGCCTGCCTCTGTCGAAAGGTAATTCGCCTGGGGTTCCATCCATCCCGCTACTGTATCCCCTTTGCGTCCCAGGAAATCCAGTAGAATCACCGCTCGACGAGAACAGGCGCGAGACCTCTGCCCTTCTCTACACCCACCTCTCATCCTTTCCTTACCGGGGGCAATTCACGCCAAAACACCGCTGGAGGTCCGCTTGCGGCTCAGCCGAAGATATGATAAAACGGATGCGGAAAGGAAGAGCGAACTATGCCTGTATTCCAGGTAACATCGATAAGTCCACAGTCGGCTACCCCGCCTAAGAAGCGCGCCCGACGCCTCCCCTATCAGTGGTATATTGCCGCGCGCTTCGTCGTTGGCATAACCATCGCTGGCTTATGCTTTATCATGCTTAACAAGTTTACGCAGACGTTTCATGTGTCTAGTGATACTGTATTCATCCTTCTTCCCGTGTTTCTAAGCCTTGCCACTGCGCATTTTCGGGGCAACAACTTCAACATACTCCTTCGAGGAACGCCAATCTATCTTTTACTCACCGCCTGCCTGACGATCATCTACTACAGCACAATTATTCTGGGAATATCGTTCATTCAACAGAGCATATCATCCTATATCATCATTATCTCCACCGCACTCGCCTGGACGATCCTGCTTGAACCTGTGCGCACGTATATACAGAAACGCATCGAGCGCCGCTTCAACGTTCGCAACCGGGAGGCGGTCAAGGCTATCGAGGCATTCACCTCGACGCTGCGCGAGGAAATTGACCTCGATCAATTGCGCGAACACTTCATCACAATCATTCAGCAAAACATGCGGCCATACTCTCTTTCTCTATGGATACGCACTTCTCATGAACAGCAGGGGAAATCTGGCTCGTCCGAAGAGATTACCTCGGCTGCCGATGATCCACTCATTGCCTACATGTTGCGTCATGCTCGAGTACTGGAAGTTGACCATTTACAACTAGATTCGCCACTTTTGCGCGACCTGAAACTTCGCGCGGCAGATATTCTTTTGCCGTTAGCCAGCCAGGGAGAACTGGTTGGTCTACTCGTCATGGGGTCGCACCTGAAGGGAGAAAGGTATACCCGCGATGAGCTTGCTCTACTCGATACCCTTGCCCCGCAGGTTGCGCCAGCGTTGCGTGTCGCGCTTCTGGTGCAGGAGCAAAAGGAGCAGGCACGCGAGCGCGAGCGTATCGAGCAGGTACGGGTGCGCGAACACGAGCGTATCGAGCAAGAATTACAGACCGCTCGCTCAATCCAGCAAGCCTCTTTGCCCGGCGATGTACCAGCGTTAGCAGGATGGCAATTCGCGCCATACTACCAGCCTGCCCGCGAGGTCGGCGGCGACTTCTACGATTTTCTGCCGTTTGCGGATGGACGGCTCGGAATCGTCATCGGCGATGTTACTGGCAAAGGCATACCGGCGGCACTATTGATGGCAACAGTACATACCATGCTGCGAACAGTTGTGCGGGGCATGAACTCTCCCGGTGAGATTTTAGCGCGGGTCAACGAATTGCTCGTTGCCGAAATACCGGAGGGTATGTTTGTCACCTGCTTTTTCGCCTTGCTTGATCCCCAAAGCGGGCATCTTCACTACGCCAACGCGGGACATGAGCCGCCCTATCGTCAACACAAAGGGAGTGCTGCCGAACTCTGGGCAACAGGTATGCCACTTGGGATGCTGCCCGGTACGCGCTACGATGAATATGAAATCACGCTCTCACCAGGCGATAGCCTCCTCTTCTACAGCGATGGACTGGTGGAGGGCCCATAGCCCCACAAAAGAGATGTTCGGTTTTCCTCGTTTGCAGAAAATACTTACAGAGCAAACCAACGGAACACCGCTCATCGATGTGCTGCTGGGCGAACTCAAGCGCTTCACCGGCGAGGAGTGGGAGCAAGAGGACGACGTAACCCTGCTCACCCTGCAAAGATCATCTGAAACTTTTTCGCTCCAAAACGCTTGACAACCCACAAAGTCCCCGGTATACTCTTCACATAAATAAAAACATACATAAAGCGCGGAACAGGAAAAGTATACGACATTGCTTCCGTTATAGAGAGTCGGAGATGGTGCAATCCGATACGTAAGCATTCGTAGAATGGGCCTGGGAGCAAATGAGCAAACGTTCTGGCAAGAACTAGTAGGACTCATTCGGAACGTCCCCCGTTACTGAGGACAGGGTATCATAGCGTACCCGACAAAGAGGGATCGTCTGCACCTGTTTTCAAGACAGTCGCAATCGATCTGAATCAGGGTGGCACCACGAAAGCTTTACGCCTCTCGTCCCTTACATGGGAAGAGCGGCGTTTTTTTATTGTCTTTATCACACAATGTGAGGGAGGAATTTCAAATGGCGATACACATGAACAACGATGTCAAGCCTGAAACGGCCATGACCGGCACTGATGCGCCCGTGAAGAAACGGGTCTTTTCGGGCATTCAGCCGACGGGCAACCTGCATCTGGGCAACTATCTGGGCGCGTTGCGCAACTGGACGCAGACCCAGGCACAGTACGACAACATCTTCTGTATCGTCGATCTGCACGCCATCACTCTGCCGATTGACCCGCAGGAACTGCATCATAGCATTCGCCAGCTTGCAGCGGTCTACCTGGCTGCCGGGTTGGACTTGCGCTACTGCAAACTGTTCGTACAATCGCATGTGCGTGAACATGCAGAGGCTAGCTGGATCATGGAATGCTTTACGCCGCTCGGCTGGTTGAACCGGATGACGCAGTTCAAATCGAAGGCGAGCGAGAACATGGATACCGTTCCCACGGGTCTGCTGTGTTACCCCGTCTTGATGGCCTGCGACATCCTGCTTCACCAGGCCCATTACGTGCCGGTGGGCGACGATCAGCGACAGCACATCGAGTTTACACGCGACCTGGCGCAGCGCTTCAACTCTCACTACGGTCAGCAGGTCTTCATCATCCCGCAGGACCAGATACGCGAGGTGGGCGCGCGCATCATGGCGCTGGACGACCCGACGAAGAAGATGAGCAAGAGCGACCCAAACCCCGCTTCGCGTATCAATCTGCTGGATGATGCCAAAACCATCAAACAGAAGATTGCGCGCGCTACCACAGACTCGGAGCGCCTGGTCAAGTTCGACCCGAACCGCCCCGGCATCTACAACCTGTTGAGCATTTACCAGTTGTTGACGGGTCAATCGCAACAGCAGATCGAAGACGAGTTCGCAGGCAAGGGGTACGGCGATTTCAAAGCCGCGCTCACCGACCAGTTGGTCGCCACCCTGGCACCCATCCAGGCGCGCTACCACGAACTCATGAACGATCTGCCCGGACTGGAAAACATCCTCAAGCAAGGTGCGGACGCGGTACGCCCCACAGCCGCCGCCACGCTCCAACGCATCAAGGATGTCGTGGGCCTGGGATAAATCGAACGCACTTTGAACCATTGATCCGTAGGGGCGGGGGTTGGGTGAAGATGGGTGGGGACGCTTGCGTCGCCCTCGTCCCTCTATTAGAAAACAAAACGACAGGTAGGTGTAAAATGGACTTCCCAACGTTCGATGAAATCCAACGTGTGCGCGAAATGGATTGCGCCAGCAACCGGGATGACACGCGCAGGCCGTTATTGCCCATTTGTGTCGATGTGCTGGCGGACATGGAAACGCCCGTGTCAGCCTATTGCAAAACCGCGCTCGGACCATATAGCTTCCTGCTGGAAAGCGTCGCGGGTGGCGAGCGCATCGCGCGTTACTCGTTCATCGGCATCGACCCCTACCTTGTCATGACACACAGGGGCGAAACGGCAACCCTGCGCCGCGCCCGTGAAACAGGCATCGAGAAAGATAGCATCAATCACTCTTTTTCGCTTGAGCAGATTGACTGTCATGACCCACTCGATTTCATCCAGTCCGAGTTGGGGCAATATCGCCTGGTAATGGCTGATGAAACCGGGCGCGATAAACTGCCGGTCTTTCATGGCGGCGCGGTCGGCTACCTGGCCTACGAGGTGGCAGCGCGTTTCGAGCGTTTGCCTGTACCCGAACATGATGAACTGGGCTTGCCCCAGGCCATCTTCTGCTTTACCGAAACCGTACTGGTATTTGACCATCTCAAGCACCGCGTGCGCGTCGTGACCCATCTTCATCTCGATGCGTCAAACCTGGAAGCGGAATATCGCCGTGTGCTTGCGATTGTTGAAGACGTACAGCAGCGTTTGCGCCAATCGCCGTGCTTACCAGAGGAACCCGTACAACAGCAGCAGAGCGATGCAGCGCGGGTGCGTTCAAATCGCACGCAGGCCGAATTCGAGGCGATGGTTGAGCAGGCACAGGAATACATTCGCGCTGGCGACATCTTCCAGGTGGTGCTTTCGCAGCGTTTGAGCCGCCACGTCAACGCCGCGCCATTCACCGTCTATCGCGCCTTACGCGCCATCAATCCTTCGCCCTACATGTTCTTTCTTGACCTGGACGATATGCACATTATCGGCGCATCGCCAGAACTGCTCGTGCGCGTCGAGGATGGTGAAGTGACCATCCATCCCATCGCGGGTACGCGCAAACGAGGAAACGACCCGCAGAGCGACCAGCAGTTAGCCGAAGAATTGCAAAGCGATCCCAAAGAACGCGCCGAACACGTCATGCTGGTAGACCTGGGGCGCAACGACGTGGGACGTGTCAGCATACCGGGCAGCGTGCAGGTGACACAACTTATGGAAGTCGAACGCTACTCACACGTCATGCACCTGGTCTCCAACGTTACCGGACAATTGCGTCCCGATGTCACTCCATATGATGCGCTGCAAGCAGGCTTCCCGGCTGGTACCGTATCGGGCGCGCCCAAAATCCGCGCCATGCAGATCATCAGCGAATTGGAGGGAACACAGCGCGGCGTGTACGCTGGCGCGGTCGGCTACTTCAGCCATTCCGGCAACCTGGACACGGCCATTGCCCTGCGCACAATGGTGATGCGCGACGGCATCGCCTACATCCAGGCAGGAGGCGGCATCGTCGCCGACTCGCAACCCGCCGGAGAATACCAGGAAAGTCTGAACAAAGCCCGCGCTCTGTTACGCGCCCTGGATGACGCGGAGGTCATGGCAAGCCAGGGCGACCGCGAGGGTCGCCCCTACAATACTACGAAAGGGTCAGCAATCATTGTATAGGGTAGGGGCGACCCTCGCGGTCGCCCTGGCCTCATGGAGTGGGAGATACCATGCTCTTATTGATCGACAACTACGATAGTTTCACCTACAACCTCTACCAGTATCTTTCTGAACTGGGGGCAGAGGTGCAGGTGAGGCGCAACGATACGGTGACGTTGGCGGACATTGAAGCCATGCAGCCCGCTCACATCGTCATCTCGCCTGGTCCCTGCACACCGGACGAGGCGGGTATGTCCTGTTCTATCATCGAGACCTTCGGGTCGCGCATCCCCACGCTGGGCGTATGCCTGGGACACCAGGCTATCGGCCAGGTGTACGGCGGGCAGGTCGTGCGCGCGCCTGAACCGGTGCATGGCAAAACATCATTGATACGCCACCGGGGGCAGGGCGTATTTCACGCCCTGCCCCAATCCTTTGAAGCCAACCGTTATCATAGCCTCATCGTCGAGCGCGCCACCCTCCCGGCTGAACTGGAGATCACCGCCGAAACAGCGGACGGATTGATAATGGGATTGCGCCACCGCACCTACCCGGTGCAGGGCGTACAGTTTCATCCCGAATCCATCATGACGCCCACCGGCAAAGACTTATTGCGTAATTTTCTATCATCGTAATCATTCGAGAGGAGCAAGCCATGATTCGAGAGGCAATCGCGCACGTCGCAAGCGGCGCTGCGCTCAAGGAAAGTGAAGCGGTGGCGGTGATGGAAGAGATTATGACGGGTGAGGCCACACCGGCGCAGATGGGCGCATTTTTAACAGCGCTGCGCCTGCGTCCAGGAGGCGAAACCGTCGAGGAAATAGCCGGGCTGGCAAAAGTCATGCGAGACAAAGCTGTGCAGGTCCGCCTGAATGATATGCTGGCGGCGCAAGCTCTGGACACATGCGGCACAGGCGGCGATGGATCAGGAACGTTCAATGTCTCGACGGGCGCAGGTATTCTCGCCGCCGCAGCCGGCGCATCCGTCGCCAAACATGGCAACCGTTCTGCCACCAGTCGCTGCGGCAGCGCGGATGTGCTGGAAGCGCTGGGCGCGCGTATCGATCTTGGCCCCGAACAGGTCGCAAGCTGCGTGCGCGAAGTCGGCTTCGGCTTCATGTTCGCGCCCGCCTATCATCCCGCCATGAAGCATGTTGGCCCAACGCGCCGCGAAATCGGCATTCGCACCGTCTTCAACATCCTCGGCCCGCTTACCAATCCTGCGCATACCCATTACCAGGCGCTCGGCGTGGCCGATGGTTCGCTGCTACGCAAAATGGGAGAAGTCCTGCTACATCTCGGCTGCAAACACGCGCTGATTATACACGGCGAAGACGGCATCGACGAATGTTCGCTCAGCGCGCCAACACGCATTTGCGAGGTGCGTCGAGGTCAGGAATTGCGCGAATATACCATCACCCCGGAAGACGTGGGACTGACGCGCATCAACACGCGCGAGTCTATCCAGGGCGGTGATCCTGCCTACAATGCCGCACTGCTGAAAGATTTGTTGAGCGGACAGGCAACAGGCGCGGCCAGCGATATGCTCTGCCTCAATACGGGCGCGGCCCTGCTGGCAAGCGAACAGGTCGCAACGCTGAGCGAGGGCGTCAAACTGGCACGAGCCACATTGCAAGAAGGCAAAGCGCGGCGCAAACTGGGAGAGGTTATCGCCTGTTCTCAAGCGCTGGCACGGTGAAACATGTTTCTTGAAAAAATCGTCGCACAAACGAAAGAGGACCTGGCGGAGCGCAAACGCGAGATGCCACTGGAAGAAGTCCAGCGTCTCGCGGCAGCCCAACCCGCGCCGCGTGACCTGTA
>DASTKD010000115.1:0-5922 GCA_035716135.1 Ktedonobacteraceae bacterium | reverse complement strand
AACGCCGTCCCTACCTCAAGCTGGGTGGCGGATGCGCCGCGCCCGCTCGACGCGCAAAGCTGGCGACTCTCCATCAGTGGTGCTGTCAGCAATCCACGCGACTTCTCCTATGACGAGTTGATAGCGGCAGGCGATGAGTTGGAAGCAACGCTCGATTGTACGGGTGGCTTTTACAGCACCCAGCGCTGGCGCGGTATCAGCATTGGTCGCCTGCTCGATCAAACCGTTCCTCATACCGGTGCGAGCTATGTCAGTTTCGTCTCCGTTACCAGCTATCGTTGGAGTCTGCCTTTGGCGGAGGCGCGTATGGCCTTGCTGGCAACCCATAGCGGGGAGGAAGCGCTCTCGCATGAGCATGGCTTTCCCCTGCGTTTAATCGCTCCAGGCCGGCGCGGCTTTGAATGGATCAAATGGATCACCCGCGTCGAGGTACTCACGGAGCCTGATGTTGGACAGGTTATGAGCATTTTCACCAGTAGCTTCACCAGCGCCGGACGTGGAGAGTGAGAATGGCATCTCGTCAAAAGCAGAAGAATATGCGATAATGGCAAAGATAAGTTGCTAATAGCACTACCAGATCAAGGCTGAATATTTCTCAAGTTGATTTGTGTGGAGGACGACCTTGGATAACGAACAAAAACCTGTCAATGGCGTGACAATCCGTTTTCTCAGTGGCCCCCTTGCGACAAAAACTATCCCCATTAAGCAGGCTGTGACGGTGATTGGGCGTGACCCGAACAGCGATATTGTGATACCCGATCAAAGGGTTTCCAGGCGTCATGCCTGTATTCGCTGGCTTGGCGACTCGTGGAGCATTGAAAATCTCTCGCAAAGCAGTTTTGTTGCTGTCAATCAGCAGCGCGTGCAGCAGGGCGCGCTTGGACAAGACAACGTCGTACATATTGGGGAAACCATCAGTTTTGTCTTCCTCGTTCAGCAACCGGCAGTAGTACGAGCATCACAACCTCCGCCAATTGCCGAAATGACGGAACCAATGCCGCCCGGCCTGTCTTCCAATGGAGCGCCTTCCAGCACAGTACGCGCTATCGAGCCGGGCAGTGGCTTACCCTCGTTGACTGTAAGCAGCAACATCCATAGCAACCGCCAGAAACATATGCTGAACAAGCCGCTCCTGAATATCGGACGCGATGCCGCCAATGACATCGCCATCGCGGAGCCTATCGTTTCTTCGCGGCACGCGCAGATCGTGCATGATGGCAATGATTTTTATTTGATACACCCGCATCCGGCGCGCGAGAAGACGGCCAATGGATTGTGGTATCAGGGGCAGCTTATCCCCGGCGATCAGCAGTTCCGCAGGCGACTGGCAAACGGCGATATTATCCGTATCGGTGACGAGCATGGCACGCTGGTCACGCTCGTTTATGATGACGGCACGGGTATGTCGGCGGGAGCGCTGCCCGAAATGCCACCGATTGCATTAAATGGTAACAGGCTCACCATCGGGCGCACGTCTGATAATACAGTGGTACTTAACCACCCGCAGGTCTCAGGGCATCATGCCGCGCTGGAAAAGGTCGAGGGTGGTTATCGTGTTGTCGATACGAATAGCATGAATCACGTCTATGTCAACGGGCAGCCTATTGCTAATCAATTGCTGCGCACAGGCGATGAGATTCGCGTTGGCCCGTACCGCCTCACGTATACCGGCACGGAACTGAAACAGTACGACGAGAGCAGCAATATTCGTATCGATGCGCTGCGCCTCAAAAAAACGGGCAATAACGCGGTCGTGTTGCTCAATGATATTTCGCTGGTCATTCCGCCGCGTAAGTTTGTGGCGCTAGTGGGCGGTTCGGGAGCCGGTAAATCGACGCTCATGGATGCCCTGAACGGGATGCGCCCGGCCCATGACGGCAACGTGCTGTACAATGGTGTGGACTACTATCACAACCTCGCCGCCTTCAATACACAACTGGGCTACGTGCCGCAGGAAGACATCGTTCACCGCGAACTGACCGTTGAGCGCGCCCTCTACTATGCTGCTCGCCTGCGCCTGCCCGGCGACTTTACGCGGGAGCAGATTCAGTGGCGTATCGATGAGGTACTTGAAGACGTGGAGATGACCGACCGGCGCAAGCTGCTGGTCAGCAAGCTCTCCGGCGGCCAGCGCAAACGGGTCTCTATCGCGCTGGAACTGCTGGCTAATCCGAGCGTCTTCTTCCTCGATGAGCCAACATCGGGCCTCGATCCTGGCCTTGACCGCAAGATGATGTCGCTCTTGCGGCGGCTGGCTGATAGAGGGCGCACCGTTATCCTGGTCACGCATGCCACTAATAACATCAACGCCTGCGACTACGTCTGCTTCCTGGCGCAGGGTGGTCGCCTCGCCTACTTTGGCCCGCCCAACGATGCCAAAGCTTTCTTTGCGAAGACGGACTTCGCCGAGATTTACAGTACGCTCGAACCCACGAAGGAGCAGCCAGACATCCCGCAGCAGGCGGAAGAGCGTTTCCGCGCCTCGCCCGATTACCAGCGCTACGTCGCCGATTCGATCAAGGATGGGCTGGCGCTGCGGCAGACGGGAGCCATGAAGCCATCCTCGCCAGAGAAACTTGATAAGCGCGTCAAGCGCGGCCATGGCTGGTCGCAGTTCGTCTTGCTCTCAACTCGTTACCTGGAATTGCTCAGGAACGACAAAGGCAACTTGCTCATTTTGCTCTTGCAAGCCCCGGTCATTGCCATCATGCTGGTGCTGATGGTGCGTTTCGAGGTGGGAACGGGCGTTTTTAATGCAAACAATCTGGTACAGTGTCGCACGCAGGTTCTCACCTCGACCGGTCCTCTGGCATTGCCACAGGCGCAACAGGCGGAACAGATTGATTGCCAGCAAGTGGTGACATTCCTGCATACTAATCCCGGTGGGCAGGCTTTCGCGCAGCAACGCGGCGGGCCGCAGCAGGCGTTACAGGACTTTATCCTGCCAGGGCCGGGAGCCGATGCCCAGAAGGTGCTTTTCATCATGGCCTTTGCGACGGTGCTATTCGGCTGCATCAATGGCGCGCGCGAGATTGTCAAGGAAGCTCCTATCTATAACCGCGAGCGCGCCGTCAACCTGGGCATTTTGCCGTACATGTTTTCCAAGTTTGTTGTGCTGGGCGTACTTTGCCTCTTCCAGAGCGCGGTACTCGTGCTTGTGGTGCAACTGGGCGAGCCATTGCAACAGGGCATCTTCCTACCGCCCATCCTGGAGACCTATATCACGCTGGCCCTGACATCGTTTGCCGGTTTGATGATCGGCCTGACCATTTCGGCGATTGCTCCCAATAATGATCGCGCCATTAGCCTTGTGCCGATCATCCTGCTTCCACAGGTCATCTTTTCGGGGGCGATTATCGCGCTCAAGGACTGGGTGACGCAGATTCTGGCGACTATTTTCCCCACGCGCTGGGCTATGGCGGCGCTGGGATCATCGATTGGCCTGCACGCCGATAAGGTTGGCGGCGATACGCTGTTTGGGAGCGATTATACCTACCACAGTACGCTTTTCTCCATTTACAGCCAGAGCGATGCCATGCGCCGCCTGTTGCTCAGTTGGGGCGCGTTGTTGGTAATTAGCCTCGTGCTGATGATTTTGATCGGCGTTTTTCTGAAGCGTAAAGATGTGAAGGTCTGATCTGCCTGGCAATGGTAGAGATGAGCGGGAACGTGATACAATTTGTGCAAAACTGGTTATGCCAGTGAAGGAGTCTTGTATGGACGCCGCGCAGTTCTCCGGTCAACCTCTGGTCATTCTGAATCCGGCTGCTAATCGGGGCAATATGCACAGACAGCGTGTTCTTGCGCGGCAGCGTGCCGAGCAGGAACAGGCCGAATATGTCGAGACCCGTTTGCAGGGCGAGGCGAAGGAACGCGCTTTGCAGGCCGCCAGCGAAGATCGCCCCATCATCATCGTGGGAGGCGATGGGTCGGTACATGAAGTAGTGAACGGTATCCTGGCGTCCGGTCGGCGCGTTCCCCTGGGCATCGTGGCGGCGGGATCGGGCAATGACTTTGCCTGGAACACGCTGCAACTCCCGCATGATCCTGAAATGGCGCTCGAACGCGCCTTTAACGGGCAAGCGGTCGAGGTGGATGCTGGTATCGTCAACGGACGTTACTTTGCCAACTCGTGTAGTATTGGTATCGATGCCGATATTGCGGTCGCGGCGGGAACCATGAAGAAGTATCCGTTCATGAGCGGCTCGCGGCTCTACTATGCTACTAGCCTCAAACAGTTATTGTTCGGCTATGGTCGTTGCCCCTGGCTCAAATTTGAGCTTGATGGCGAGATGCGAGCTGGCAAAGAGCAGGAAAGGCGTTATGTGCTGGTGGCGGTGACGAATGGCCCGACCTATGGCGCTGGTTTTCGCATCAATCCGACCGCCGATCATTGCGATGGCCTGCTCGACATCTGTGCTATCGATTACGAGCCTCTTTCGCGCGCCTTGAAGATGTTGCCCATTGTAAAAAAAGGCGAGCATCAAAACCTGCCCGAAGTGACGTTTTATCGCGCGAAATCGCTTGCGATTGAAAGCCGTAAGCCGGTCAATGTGCAGATGGACGGCGAAACGACCAGCGCGACCAATTTTCATATCGAAGTTCTTCCTGCCGCTCTGCTGATACGAGTGTGAATACGCATGAAGCTTTACAATTTTTTGCGCGCTGGTTTTCGCATTTTTACCCACCTGATCTGTCGTTATCGTGTGTATGACCTGGAGCGCGTACCGGAAAGCGGCCCTTTATTGATTGTGGCTAATCATTTGAGCTGGTACGATCCCCTTTTGATCGGCGTTGTGCTGCGCCGGCGCGTATGGTTTTTCACCAAAGCAGAACTTTTTCGCTGGCCCGTTATTGGCAGCGCTTGCCGGGCGACCGAACAGATACCGGTGCGCCGGGGCGAGAGCGATCGCGCGGCCCTCGAAAAAGGGCTGATCTACTTGCGGGAGGGGCGCGCGCTGGGCATCTTCCCCGAAGGCACAGTTGAACGCCAGAACGTCATGAAGCCCGCCCTGACAGGTGTAGCGATGCTGGCGATACGTTCAGGGGCAACAGTTCTGCCACTTGCGCATACGGGAACGCGCAAGGTGCTGCGCTCGCCGCGCAACTGGTTCCCGCGCGTGACCATCCATATTGGCGAACCATTCATCCCCACCTTGCCCGCCGGTGTGCCGCGTAAGGTCGGCTTACAAAACGTGACGGACGACATCATGTTTCGTATAGCCAGAATGCTCCCCCCCGAAAATCGCGGCGTCTATGCCGACCCGCAACAATTGGAATGCGAGCCAGTATCCGATAAACGTTGATGATCGAATGAGATAAGAGGGGGGAGGGCCTCGTCTCCTGTAGGGACAAGGGGTGGAGTAGGGATGGGTGGGGGCCTTGTGCTTGTCCTCCTCGCCACACGATTCCGACGGGGTTTCATGTTATGCCAGGGTAATCATACTCTGACGAGGACAAGCACAAGGCCCCCTCATCCACTCCACCCCGCCCCTTGTCCCTACAGGACGGGGGGACGCTTGCGTCCCCCTCTTTCCCGCATTTGGTCGTCAAACATCATCAGGATATGGTGAACGCGGAGGGACACAGATTCGCCAGGGTGCAGGCGGCGCAGGCCGGTTTGCGGGCTGTGCAAATGGCGCGTCCGTGGTAGATCAACATGTGCGACAGGTCGAGCCAGTCCTGTTGAGGGACGATACGCATCAGGTCCTGTTCGACTTTTACGGGGTCTTCGCTGGTCGTCCAGCCGAAACGACGGGCGAGGCGACCGATATGGGTATCCACGACGAAGCCCACCACTATGCCATAAGCGTTGCCCAGCACTACATTGGCGGTCTTGCGGGCCACACCGGGTAGCGTCAGCATCTCCTCCATTGTGCGCGGCACCTCACCGCCGTAGCCGGTAATCATACGTTGCGCGGC
>DASTKD010000114.1:0-2744 GCA_035716135.1 Ktedonobacteraceae bacterium | reverse complement strand
CCTGGTTTGCCGTTGTGCAGGCGGAACGACCCCCCAATGCTCGCAAAACCTTCGGGTATCACCGCGTGGGCATTCTGGCGGCTCTCGCCAACGCGGTTACGCTGATACTAATCGCCGTTGTGATTCTCTGGGAGGCCGTGCAGCGCTTCCAGCATCCTGAGCCGGTTCAGCCGCTCATCATGTTTCTCTCGGCTGGTATCGGCATTGCTGTCAATCTTTACATCGGCTTTGGACTGCGCAAAGAAGGCGACAGTCTGAATGTGCGAGCTGCTACACTGCATGTGTTTGGCGATGTTGGCGCCTCGGCGGGCGTAATTATCGCCGGTATTATCATTCTCCTGACCGGCTGGACCATCGTTGACCCGCTGCTCTCTGTCGGCATTGCGGCCTTGATTGCCGTTGGCGCGTGGCGCATCCTGCGCGAAACGACGGATATATTGCTCGAAGCCGTTCCCAGAGAGTTGTCTATGCCCGACCTTGTGCGCGATATGCGCGCGGTTGAAGGTGTCCAGGATGTGCATGACTTGCACGTCTGGTGCATTACCAGCAACATGTACGCCCTGTCCTGCCATGTCATGATCGATGATTTGCCGCAAAGCAAAAGCTCAACTATCCTGCAATCCCTGAACGAAATGCTCAACGAACAGTACCACATCGGCCACGCGACCATCCAGTTCGAGTGCAACCCTCATCAGGGGCAATATTGCTCAGTTGATGGACTTTACTGCCGTATGGATGAAGACTCCTGCGATCATAACCATAGCCACGCATTAGAATCCGCCGGTAAAGCAAGCTCTGAACGACTGTAAAGGATTCCCTGATGGCTCATTCAATGCAAGCGACAACCTCATCTGTTGACTCGCGCGCCGGACAAGTACGTCTCGGCATCTGGATTGAAGCGCTTTCGCTTGCATGGATGCTTATCGAGGCCAGTATTGCAATCACCGCCGGTTTGATAGCTCATAGTGTCTCCCTTGAAGGTTTCGGCTTCGATAGTATCGTTGAACTGGTAGCTGGTGGCGTCCTGCTGTGGCGTTTGCTGGTAGAGCAGCGCGGTGGCTCCCTCGCATCCATCGAAAGTGCTGAGCGTCGCGCCGCCTGGATCACCGCCCTCAGCCTGTTTGCGCTCGCTCTGTACATTGTTGCCGGTAGCATCTTCTCGTTGCTCACGCGCAATCACCCACAAATTTCGTCGTGGGGTATTGGATTAGCCATTGCCGCCGCTATCATCATGCCTTTGCTCTGGCAGGGCAAACTGCGCGTGGCCCGGCGCATCGGCAGCGCCGCTCTCAAAGCGGATGCCGTTTGCAGCGTGACGTGTGCCTACATGTCATTCACGTTGCTGGTCGGCCTCCTGCTCAACACGCTTTTCGGGCTGTGGTGGGCCGACTCGTTGGCCGCCCTCGTGCTGGTCTACTTCATTGTGCGAGAGGGACGCGAAGCATTACACGAAGCCCGCATCGGTGAGACGTGCAGTTGCGGCGAGGAAGATTGCTCGTAAGTTATTCTCCTTACGTTATTTCTCTCAACTTGAAAAGCGTCACAGCAGCCTCAAGAATCCTTGATAAGTGGCAACAATTCATCGATGCTTCGTACAATGCGCTCGCCGTTCGCACAAATGCCCCAGATGATATTGTTCAGCGCCCCGCGTTTATCGTCACTTATGCCGAAGCAGGGTTTGCCCAGCGCGTACATATAGCCCAGTTCGGCGCTGGTTCCCGAATCATGATCTGCTCCAGTCAACAATGCCACGATGAGATCAGCCGCGTTGAGCGCGTCCATGTCGATCTTGAAAATACGCAACCGCTCTTCACTTGAACCCAATTTGACTAATCCGGCATCGCGCTGGGGCAGAAATGTACGATAACCAGCCGCTTCAAGCGCTTCCGCGATACGTTCCAGATACCAGCGTTCGTGCGTATTAAAAAGCGGGCCAGCCACGTAAATGTATTTCATGGTTCATTCTCCATATTTTCATGAAAGTGATGGATGCAAAAGCTCAGCAGCTCGTATTTCCAAGTCTACAGGCGTTGTCAATCTCTCTCTTGACAATACCATGACCTTATGCTAAAATTATGACTGACAAGTCATGGAATAAATGGCGGTCATGGAATGTTCTGATTGTCAGAGAAAATTACAGGAGTCAGAATATAATAGGAGGTGCAATGATGCTACCAGTAACGGCTCCTCGTTCACTGAAAGAAAAGCAGCGCCAGGAGCGCGAAGAATTGATCTTGCAGGCCGCTGAAGAGGTATTGGCTGAGAAGGGCTACTTTGAAACCTCCATCGATGAGATCGCGGCCAGAGTCGGTATTGCCAAAGGGACGGTGTATTTGCACTTTCCCGGCAAAGAAGACCTGGTAGTCGCCATTCTTGAGCGCAACACGCGGGCGCTGGTAGAGCTTGTCGAAGCAACGGCTGCTTCGGCCCATAGCAATCGTGAAAAGCTCGAAGCGATACTCCAGGTTGTCTACGGCGGTTTTTTTGACCCGCGTAAACGGCAGATTATGCAGTTGCCTTATGCGGTTATGAATGGTTCCGAGTTACGCCGGGTGTTTGTAGAGAAGAAGGGGTGTATGAAAGAGGCATGGGGTCGCCTGGCCGCGCTCATCGCCTCGATTCTGGAGGATGGAAAAGTGGAGGGTGAATTTGATAACACTCTACCCACGTCAGTTATGGTAAGCGCATTTTTTAGTTTGATGTCACCGCGAAGTTTTGAGCGTCTCAATGAGAATAACCAGATG
>DASTKD010000113.1:0-6494 GCA_035716135.1 Ktedonobacteraceae bacterium | reverse complement strand
GATCTGTACGCGGCGGTAGAGATCCTTCGCTGCGTTCAGGATGACAGGACATGACCTATCTTGATTGTAAATATTCATCAGGGACAGGGAGCGGAGTTTCATTCACTCTTCCACCTCTTGACAAAGCTTTCTATTTCTATTAATATGTAATTATACAATTGTATAATTACATCATCATAAAGAGGTTAGCCATGCCAGAGGAAACAAACATCACGAACTCGACGCCGCTTTCGACGGACGAGATGAAAGCGCTGGTGGTGCTGGGACGGGCGTTGTCTGATTTGACGCGCATTCGCATTCTGGGATTGCTGGCGGTGCGTTCGATGTACGGACAGGAATTGGCGCAGGCGCTGGATGTCGCGCCGCCCACCATCTCGCACCATATGGAGCCGCTGGTTTCGGCGGGTCTGGTGAAGATCAGGCGCGAGAACAACTATCGCTATTATGAACTGGATAGCGAAGGAATCGAGCGACTGGCGGAAAGCACGCAGCAGGTTGCGAAAACGCTCTTTACTCCTGAGCCACTGCCGCCCAAAAGCGAGGAGCGCGCGCGCGTCGTTGCCACCTTCATACGCGATGGGCGACTCGTGACCATTCCGGCGCAGTACAAGAAACGGCGCTATATCATGGAAGAGATCGCGCGTTCGTTCGAGTGGGGGCGGCTTTACGATGAAAAAGAGGTCAACGCTATCATGCGCACATTCCATGATGATGTCGCCAGCCTGCGCCGCGAGATGATCGACCAGCGTATCATGATGCGCGAAAACGGGCGCTACTGGCTGGTGCGCCCACATACACAGGGGTAATGTTGTGATGGATGCCCAACAGGCCACGCCCGTTGGGCATCCATCACAACATCATTGTGGTTTCGTTGCCCACATGGTGACGAAGTAAGACAGGGTGCAGAAATCGCTGTCGATAATATCACGCAGAGCTTGCGCGTACAATTCATCGAACTTCTCCTGCGTGGTAATGTGCATCTGGATGAAGATAGGGAGCAGCGATGAATACGTCACCTTGAAATTATCCATCCACATACCATATCCTTCGTCGCCGGGTCGCGTCTCGAAAAGGTGCGCCATCTTCCGTACATTTTCAAAACCCGCCTCCGTCAGCAGGCGACGCATGGCAATGATAATGCCGATGCTTTTCTCGTCATGCGAAAAGCTGAAACCGGCCATTTTGAGCAATTTGGCAAGCATCACACCGATTTCATCGAAGCTGGGCGAGGTGCTGGTGCCAAGATCGCCCTCCGTCAGGCGAATCACGCCGCCGGGGCGCAGGATACGCATACATTCTTTCAAGAAGGAGGGCCATTTCCCTATCGGGGTAAAGCCTACGATAAAGCGCGCATTCACCAGATCAAACGAACCATCATCAAAGGGCATGGGTTCCAGCGCGTTCGCAATCTCGAATTCGGCATTGTGCAAGCGCTGCGAAAACGCCTGGGCGCGCGCATACTGGATCATTTGACGGCTGATGTCGATGCCAACGATTCGCCTCTCTTCATTGCTTTGCGCGGCCTCAAGCACCCAGCTACCAGGTCCGCAGCCAATATCAAGGACGTTGTCAAAGCCCTCGAAATTGTTATTGCGCTCGGGCAGCAAACCGCCCATGCCCTTCGTCATGGCGCGATCTTGATTCATCAAACGCGCCATTTCGGTCGCGCTTTCCGGGTCCATGATATAGTCGTTTGGGTCCTTCGATAAATCGGTAGGCATCGTATCCACGTCCTTCTTTCGTTTTAACAACATAAAATAATGATGAAAGTAACCAATCGTTTAGAAAACGGGCAGGTATCGCTCTAGCTCCCAGGGGTGTACCTGCTTGCGGTACTCTGTCCATTCAATAGTTTTGGCCTCGATGAAGCCTTCATACAGGGAATCGCCGAGCGTATCGCGTATCAAACTGTCCTCGCGCATGGCCTCAAGAGCTTCGCCGAGCGTGGCGGGCAGCAGGCGCGAAGGATGGCGCTGGCGTTCGCCCTCGTCGCGCAGGAAGAGGCTTTCATCCATGGCGGGTGGCAGCGACAACTTGCGCGTGATGCCATCCAGCCCGGCGCGCAACATGACCGCCAGGGCCAGATAGGGGTTGCAACTGGGATCGCAGGCGCGCAATTCGATACGTGCCGTCGCGTTGCGGTCCGCGCCGGGACGCGGGACGCGAATCAGCGCCTCGCGGTTGACGCGCCCCCAGTTGATATAAACGGGCGCTTCGTAGCCCGGCACCAGGCGTTTATAGGAATTAACGAGCGGCGCGATAATAGCGCACATGGCCGAGGCATGGGCCAGTTGCCCCGCTATAAAGTAGCGCCCAATATCCGACAGGCCAAACTCGCCATGCTCATCAACAAAGGCATTCTTGCCGGTCGCGTGATTGATAAGCTGCTGGTGCGTGTGCATACCGGAGCCATTGACGCCGAAAAAAGGCTTGGGCAAAAAGGTGGCGTACAGGTCATGCTGTGCGGCAATGCCCTTCAGTACGTACTTGGCCGTCATCAAAGCATCAGCTACAGGTAGCGCGTCGCGCATCACAAAGTCGAGTTCGTGCTGTCCCGCCGCCACTTCATGGTGGCTGGCCTCCACCTGAATGCCCATGCCCTGCAATGCCAGCGCCATCTGGCGACGCACAGCCGCCGCCAGGTCGGTTGAGAGGTCAAAATAGCCGCCGCGATCATGCGGAAGCGGCGCGGGCGTCCTTCCATCAAGCTGCAACAGGAAAAATTCCAATTCGGGAGCCACCAGAAAATCGTAGCCCATTGACTGCCCTACCTCTAACGCGCGAATGAGGGTAGCGCGTGGGTCGTCGTCAAAAGGTTCGCCGCCCGGCGCGCGCACATGGCAAATGACCCGCGCGACCACATCATCCTTCGCCGCCTGCTCGCCAACATCAAAACGCGTACCTTGCCCCTGAGCCTGCGGGCGCACCCCCTCCGGCAAAACCGCGAAGGTACTCAGATCGGGCAAAAGGTACATATCGCTTTCGGCCACGCGCGCGAAGCCCTCCAGAGCAGAGCCATCGAACCACTTGCCGTGTTCCAGGCAATCGGGAAACTGCTCAACCGGAATGGTGACACATTTCGCCATGCCCACCACGTCCGTAAATTCCAGATTGACGAAGCGAACCTTTTCCGCTTCCAGCGTTGCCAGGATCGCCTCGCGCCTGGCCGAATCCTGCGCCATTGTATGTATCTCCTTGTGCATAATGCGTTTATATAGCACCTCCATGGTGAGAGGTAATGTGTATTATAGCATGGGTGTGTTAATGATTACGTGGCTTTGCCGAGTAGCATAAAATATATGCAGATCCCTGCTCTATGAACTTTGATGGCCGAATCAGAGAATGACGTGTTTCCGTCCTGATGAACATTTCCCATCAAGAAGGAACCTGTCATTCTGAGCGCAGCGAAGAATCTCGGTGTCGCCGCGAGATTCTTCGCTGCGCTCAGAATGACAGTCCCGATGGTAATCATTAGGGACAAGGGGTGGATGAGGAGATGGGTAGGGGCCTTGTGCTTGTCCTCGTCGCAGCAAGAAATTGCGAATAAGTTGAGCGATTACTCTTCCACGCCGATCATGACCTCGGTCGACTTAATAATCGCGGTTATGGCATCGCCTGCTTTGAGATTTAGACTTTCAGCCGAAGTCCGGGTAATAGCAGAAACAATTTCCTGCCCGTCTGGAAGCTCAACAACTATTTCCGCCATAACGGCTCCAAGTTTGACCGACTTCACTTTCGCTCGCAACTGATTACGTGCGCTGAATCGAATTGCCATATGATCTCCCCTGTACTAGCAAGTAAACTCTTCTATGTAGTAATAGTAAGGTTTGCTCAGAATTATCTGATGGAGATATTATATCATGCAGCCGATTAATAGGTGGAGGAGGTCAGCCGTTATTGTCCTGTCGCGCTTTTGAACTCCTCTCAATAAAGAATTTAGTCATCCATGACCCTGTTTATCGTCGCTTAACACTCATGCGTTACAATATGACAAACAATGAGAAGGAGCATCATAAAGAAATATGTTGGAACACCCGCAAGGTGGGGAGTTGTTGTACTTCTGGGCTTTTGGCGACTTGCATTACCGGGCGCGCGACGAGTGGCACGCCATGCACTCGCGGCGACTGGCGCCCATGTTTGAGGATACACGCGCGCTGTGGCTGGATGAGGGCGCGCCGGCCTTCTGCGTCTCACCGGGCGACATTGTGGATACGGGCGCGCCGGAGAATTACACCCTGGCGAAAAAAGACCTGGCGGCGCAACTGGGCAACATTCCCCTCTATCCCGGCATCGGCAACCACGAGTATCACCGCGAGCGCAGGGATGATACGACCCATACCGTCGAAGAGTATTGTGCCGTCTGGAAAAAACCCGCGCGTTATGCCTGGATGGCGGGCGACATCCTGTGCATCATGCTTGACCAGCCCGATCCCTACCGGCCAGATCCGCAGCGCGAGAACGTCAAAGTCATCTTCCCGCCAGATGAGCTGGCATTTCTCGATACGACGCTGGCCGAAAACGCGCTGAGCAGGGCTATCATCTTTGCCCATTGTCCGCTGCATAACACCGTGCTGGACCGCGACCCGGAACGCAACCTCGATGACGATTCGCTCGACCCATTCTTCTACGTGGAAAATTCGGACGAGGTTCGCGCTATCCTGGCGCGCCATGCCAACGCCGCGCTCTATATCAGCGGCCATACCCACTCCGGCTGGGGATCGCCCAACCTGGTCTTAACAGAGAGGCTGGGCGATCACGCTGTGACACACCTGAACCTGATGAGTCCCTGGTATACCGGCAGGCATCGCGGCCCGCGCCTTAGCGCGGACCGCTTGAGCCTGGAATACTATCCCGATGATCCTGATGTACTGGTCTCGTTCGCCGTGCATGTCTATCGTTCGCACATTGCCATCGGAGCGCGCGACCATCGCGCCCGGCTCTGGCTGGCGCAATGGAATATCCCGATGTAAATAAACCAGGGCAAGGGCAAGCTCCGCCAGTTGTCATTCTGAGCGCAGCGAATATTCTGCGTGTTGCCCGCCAGAGATTCTTCGCTTCGCTCAGAATGACAGGCGAGGTGGCTCAGGATGACAACAGGGGTTCCTACGACAGCGTATCGCCAACCAGTTCGCCTTGAGACAGGGGGCCGATGGCTGAGACGGCCAGAGGGTTGAGCGGCGAGAAGCGCTTGAGGGTGCGCAATACCTGTTCGTGGGTGACACCGTCGATGGCCTCTTTGATTTCCTGGATGGTGCGAATCTTGCGCTCGTACCACCAGGAGCGGGAGATGGCCGACATGCGCGCGCCGGAACCTTCGCTGCGCATGACCGTTTCGCTTTTCAGTTGCACTTTGGCGCGTGCCAGTTCGTCGTCGCTCAGGCCGTCTTGTTGTAGCTTGCGCAGCTCGTTGACGATGACCTCAAAGCATTCGTGGCCCTGTTCGGGCGTGGTACCGGCGTAGATACGCATGGCCCCGCTCGTCTTGTTGCTGCTCAAACCGGCATTGACGGAGTAGACCAGCCCGCGCTTCTCGCGTACTTCCACGAACAGGCGCGAGGCCATATTGCCGCCCAGCACTTCGGCGATGATCTGAGCCGCGTAGAAATCAGGGTCGGTATAGCCAGGGAAAGGACACATCATCGCCAGGTGTTCCTGCTGGCGTTCCTCGTGTTCTATGGTAATGCGCGTGACGGGCGTGGGATGCTGCTCCGGCGAGGGCGCGGCCTGTCCCTCCCACGCGCCAAACAAGGCTTCCACACGCTCGACCACATGATCCCAGTCGAACTTGCCCGCGATGGCGAAAAGAGCCTGGTCAGGACGGTAACGCGCCTTCCAAAATTCGCGCAAATCTTGCTGTTTCAGAGCCTGCACGCTCTCCGTTGTGCCGAGTATCGGGCGGCTCAAAGCAGTTCCCTGGTAGAAATTCTTGCGGATTAGTTCACCAATGCGGCTCATCGGTTCATCGTCGCGGCGGCGAATCTCTTGCAGCACGAGGTTGCGCATCTGCTCCAGTTCGCTTCTGGGGAAAGTTGAGGTCAGCAACAATTCATTGACCAGTTGCAGGGTGGCATCGAATTTCGTATTGACGATCTGCGCCCACACCTGCGCCGACTCCAGACCGGTGCCGGCGGACTTACGCGCCCCCAGCGACTCGAACGCTTCGTTTAAGGCGCGCGCGTCCTTCGTCTTTGTTCCCTGGAAAAGCATGTACTCAAACAGATGGGCCAGCCCCTCTTTCTCCTCCGGCTCGTGAATAACAGCCGCGTCAAACTGGAAGCCGAAGGTGATAGAACTCAAGCTGGGCATATATTGACCAATCATTTCAATGCCGTTGGGAAGGCGATGGTAGAAATAATTGGGAGGCAAACTTACCTGATCACTCATGTATAGCCACGTACCTTTCTGAACGATGTATCGATAGTGCTGAGAAGAACATGAACAGTATATCACAGGAGCGACGCCCGCGCGGGCGTCGCTCCTGTGATATACTGTTC
>DASTKD010000112.1:0-18532 GCA_035716135.1 Ktedonobacteraceae bacterium | reverse complement strand
ACACAGCTAGCTGGCACTCTTTATCAGTTGCAGCAGCTTGACCTCGAACTCGAACGCATCGTCGCCGAACAGCAAACCTTGATACGTGCCTTGCAAGGAGATACCACGTTAGCGAAGGCGCGCGCGGAACAACGTATCACGCAACAACAACTCCAGTCCGGCCTACAGGCGCAAAAAGAGGCGGAATGGGCGCTTGAAGAACTCGATCAACGCCTCAAACGGCTGGAGCAGCGCCTGTACAGCGGCTCTATCACCAATCCGAAGGAACTTTACGCAGTGCAGCAGGAGACCCAACACCTGCGCGCCCAGCAAAGCCGCCAGGAAGAGATGACCCTGGAAGTCATGGATGCTACCGATACCTTGCGCGAGATGGCAAAGCAGAAAAGCGAGGCTTTGCAAAAGGCGGAGGAGGCGTGGTCCCAGTTTAACGCAACCAGCGTCCAGCGTGGAGAGCAGCTTGAAAGCAAACGGCAGGAAGCCGTGACGCGACGCGACCAGTTCGCCAGTGGCATCGACGCCGACCTGCTCCAACGCTACGAAACGCTCAAACGCTCCAAGCAGGGCCGCGCCGTCTCTAAAGTCGAACAAAATTCTTGCCAGTGGTGCCGTGTCTTTCTCACTCCCAGCGAACTGCAGCGCGCGCGTGCCAGCCGCGACCTGCAAATGTGCGGCAACTGCGGGCGCATCCTGTACTTCGACCGGTGAATACTGGCCGCAACGTTCAAATTGCCCGTAGGGGTGGGGACCTTTATGGCCGCCCGCTGTCGCTCGTTGCTGACACGATTGGTTTGCATGGACGAAGGACGCGGGCGGCCATAAAGGCCCCCACCACCCCACATCATCCACCCACGCCCCTACGGATTAGGAAAGTGCGCGTCAAGTCAAATAAAAATGTACCGTAGGAGAAGTGTTGCTTATGACTCTAGCTTTTGTTACAATGTGCATACACTTAATCACTATGGATGGAAGGTCAGTTTGGCGCGTCAATTGAAAGGTACGGAAGTAGCCTGTGTCTAAAGTCTATGCAATAGCAAACCAGAAGGGCGGGGTTGGGAAAACCACGACGGCCATCAATCTTGCTACCTATCTGGCAGCGGCAGGGCGCAGGGTGTTGCTCGTCGATATGGACCCACAATCTAATACGACCAGTGGCATCGGGGTAGCGAAGAATCTCAGGCCCAGTACCCTGTACGACCTGCTTGTGCAAGAAGATGAGGACATCAGTATCTTTGATGTGATTGTGCCGACGCAGAGACGCGAGCTGGTGGTCGCGCCCTGCACTGTTGACCTGGCGGCGGCTGAAATCGAACTGGTGGGAGCATTAGCGCGCGAAAACCGGTTGCGCCAGGTGTTGGAGCCAATCCGCGAGCGTTGTGACTACATTATCATTGATTGCCCGCCTTCGCTCGGCCTGCTTACCGTGAACGCGCTGGTGGCATCCGATGGGCTGCTCATCCCCATCCAGTGCGAGTACCTGGCATTGGAGGGCTTGAGTCACCTGCTTAACACTATCCAGATGGTCAAAAGCAAACTCAACCCCGAACTGTATATCGTCGGAGTCGTGTTGAACATGTTTGACTCGCGCACGCGCCTGGCGGGAGAAATTGTGCGCGAGGTGCGCAGCCATTTTCCCAAAGAGGTATTCCAGACAATTATCAACCGTAGTGTTCGCCTGAGCGAGGCTCCCAGCTTCGGGCAGTCTATCCTCGATTACGATCCGCACTCGCCCGGCGCGACGGCGTATCGTTCGCTGGCAGAGGAGGTGATGGCTCGTGGCTAAACAAAAATCTATCCTGGGGCGCGGCCTGAATGCCTTAATACCCGGCAATCCCGAAACCCCGGTGGCGCAGCAGCCCTCGCGCATTGCGGAAGACAATATTTTGCAAATTCCTCTCGACAGCATCATTCCCAATCCACGCCAGCCGCGCCGCGTTTTTAGTGAGGATGATCCCAAACTGCTGGAATTGAGCGCGTCGATCAAACAACATGGCCTCTTGCAGCCACTGGTAGTAACGCGCCTCGATAGCGGCCCCAACGGCTGGATATCCGAAACGGATACGGAGCCGGGAGCGGCGGCGCAAAACGGCGTAGCGCAGTACCAGATCATCGCGGGCGAGCGGCGCTGGCGCGCCTCGCGCCTGGCCGGGTTGACGCGCGTTCCCGTCGTCATCAAGGAAGCCACGCCGCAGGAAATGCTCGAACTGGCCCTCATCGAAAATATCCAGCGCGCCGACCTCAACCCCATCGAAGAGGCTCTGGCCTATTCGGCCCTCATCGAGGAATACGGCATGACACAGGAGGCGGTAGCGCGACAGGTCAGCAAAGACCGCACGACCATCACCAACTCGCTGCGCCTGCTGCAACTGGCTCCCAGACTGCGCGAAGCGCTGATCAATGCGCTGGAAAACTTTACCGAGGGACACGCGCGCCCCCTGGTGGGCATCCGCGAAGAAAACCAGGTGATCGCCCTGGGCAAGATCGTCAACAACAAACTGAACGTGCGCCAAACAGAAGAGCTGGCGGCGCGTATCAAAGCAGCCGAACGCGCCGACGCCAACCAGAACGCGCGCCTGGAGCAGAAGCCGCAGCGTTCTCCCGACCTCGATGAACTGGAGACGCAGTTCCGCACGTCGTTGATGGTCAAGGTGGATTTGCGACGCAACCAGAAGGGCAAGGGGACACTAGTCCTACATTTTAACAACGAAGATGAACTGGAACGTTTATATACGCGACTGGTGCGACAGACTGACTAACCATCAAATCACGCGCCGCCAATGGGAGGAAGAAACGACATATGGCTACTGTAGAGAATCCATTTGACAAGGTGCGTCGCAAAATGGTCGCGGCCCGCCTGGAATTTATAGGGCAACTGGCGAAATTCAGCAGCGAAGAACTGGCGCGCAACCCCGCCGGGGAGGACGAGTGGACGCCGTTGCAACTGGCCCATCACCTCTATATAGCTGACGGCCTGGCCCTCGAAACCATGCAGCAGGTCCAGAGCGAAGACAACCCGCTCATCGTTGACCTGGGGGAAGAGACCCCGCGCCGCACGCGAGCAGCCGGGCAGCCCACCTCGCTCGACGCCGTACTGGGCGGCATGGCAGCGCGCCGCGAAGAACTCTTCCAGTACCTCTCGGAACTGCCCGACGACGCCTGGGAACGCCCCCTGCGGTATTCCACCTACGGCCAGCTCAAGTTTTACCAGGTAGTAAACATCGTGGCCGCTCACGAAAAAATGCACGCCCAACAACTGGCTGATATTAGAGCGGCAGCCGGGACAAAGGGGTAGCATTATGTCTGCCGGTAGATGTCATCGATCTGCCAGCTATCGTTGCTATCCTTTGTCAGCGTCACAATATCATTGTTGACGCCTCTTGAGGCATGAACGAATTTTATGGTACTGGTAACGCTCGTGCCGGCATCGTCAGTCGTCCCATGCGTACAGGCATTGACTTTGTCCTGTGAGAAGATGCCGACGAAGGTTGTTTCCGAAATGGTTCGCTGCAATCTCGCAGAGAACCGGGCATAAGCAGATGGGTAGTTTTCTTGTTGCAGGGCATTGCAAAAGGCATCCAGGGTAGTATCAGGCGTGGAGCGAGTGATATATCTGACGATAAAGAACGTGGGAATAGACACGAGCAGCACAACCAGAATGCCCACCATAATCCAACGCCCGCGCCGCTTTCTCGCGGGCAACTCATTGTTCTGTCTTTCTTCCGACATACCGGCATCTCCACTTTTTGGGTCTACGCCCTTACGGATGACCTGTAGCTCTCTCCCGACACTTTGGAGCCGGAAGGCGACCGCAAGGGTCGCCTCTACTATGAACGGTCCCAGGAAGCCACTTCGTCTCATAGTAGAGGCGACCCTTGCGGTCGCCTTCCGGCTCCCGGACACTTCTTTTCATTCCGAAGAATATTGACTCCACTTTTTGCAAGACTTGACTACGCTCTCAGGCCAGTTTATCATATGATAGCAACCTGGCTGACAGGTTAAGACGAGGAAAAGGTGAGATCTGAATGCTCTCTATCGCTAAACCCTGCCGTTTGATGCTGCTATTCCTGTCGCTTGTCATACTCTTGTTATCTGGATGCAACACGTCGAGTTCGGGAGCTTCCACGCCGGTCGCTCCCAAATATCCTACCCACCCGCTCATGCACAAATTCGACCTCTCAGCGCGGGAGGGACTGAGAGATCTGACCAGCGATTTTTCCGTGCGCCGACCTGGAGCTGATACGGGTATTCTGCTCCTGCCTCGTGAAAAGGTTGAGATATTCGCTTCCGGTAAGGCTGCTGTACAGCCGGGCGGTAATCTCTCCGCGCCGGATGGTAACGGTACCTTCCAGTGTATCGAGTCGGCGATGCCAGAACCCGCGTTGCCCTGTTATTCCGTTATCTATAGCGTTGGCATCTATGGCCGCGCGGGTGAGGTTGGCGCGCATGTTGGCTTCAGCCCGGCCAGCATCGGAAACCTGTTCCTGGGCCTGAACGCGCCCCATTTATCTACCAGTTCCGGTTCGTTTCACATGACGGTACTTATCATTCCACCGGGAAAGATGACAGGATTATGGGCAACGCCGGAGGATAAATTTAGCGTACAGGGAACATCGATGATGTTATCGGCCTATGCCTTTGGGCAAAACGTCACCAACCTGACGGTGAATTTTACCATGCTGGTCGGACACACAATCATACCTCTCTGTATCGCCCCGGCAGGCGCTGACGATCTCTTTACGTGCAATTGGGACCTCACACGCAACGGGGCATATCTCAATAACGGGGAAAATGCCCTGGGCTTCACCGTCAGTGGCAATCCGCAGAGCGGAGCCGCGCTCGCTCAAGTCGCCAACCCGGACGGCGCGCGCGGCGGGACGATCACCTATGAGAAAACGCAATTCTCCGTCAACTATGCTGGCTATGCTGCCATAGATTTTAGCGGGGCCACCACGTACCAGGAAGTGAGCGGAAGCTGGACGGTGCCAACCGCGACTTGCTCCAATGGCGAAGATTCTGACTCGGCCATCTGGGTAGGCATGACTCCGGCCCCCAGGAATCCAACATCGGACGATCCGATCTACCAATCAGACAGCCCAATCTTTCAGATTGGCACCGCTAGCGGTTGCTCAGCAGGGCAACCACATTACTTTATCGGGTGGGAACAATTTCCCCAACCTTTGATGGTGCGAGCCTTTGCCCTGCAACCCGGCGACATGGTGACAGCTACCGTCACATTTCACCAGAGCGCGTTCGCGCCCCAACAGGGAAACTTCATCCTCGCTATCGATGTCCACAGAACGTCTGCTACCAACGCGAACACCCCTGTTGATGTTTACAATTATCAAACGCCACCACTCTCAGGAGACGCTAGCGCGGCCAGCATGGGGGAATGCATTGTTGAAGCTCCTACTCTGATAAACTCCGACACCATGCAGCCTCAACTGGAACAGCTTACCAATTTCGGCCAGGCACAACTCACCTGCCACCTCAATGATAACCAGCCGGTAGCCAGCGGCCCGCAGGACTATATCTATAAGATGACAACTGATTCGTTTCCCCAAACGCCAAAAGCCATTCCATCTGACCTCGACGCAAGCGGTTCCACGTTTACCGTCACCTGGAATCACGGATAAGAGGCCCGTTTCTCGTAATAATACGAGAAGTTTCCCGGATACATGCTCACTTTCCCATCTTCTTCAATCGACACGATCTTGTTGACGATCTTGTCGAGGAAGTAGCGGTCGTGCGAGACGGTCAGTATGGTACCCTCGAACTCTTGCAGCGCGGCTTCCAGTACTTCGACGGAAGCGATGTCGAGGTTGTTGGTTGGCTCGTCGAGCAGGAGGAAGTTGGCATCGGTCAGCACCAGGCGCGCCAGTTGCAGGCGACTCTTTTCGCCGCCGCTCAAACGCAGGATGGGCGTGCGAATATCGTCGTAGGAGAAGAGTAGACCGCTCAGGAAAGCGATGGCCTGCGGCTCGCTCATCGGTTTGATACGGCGCACAAAGTCGAGCGGCGTACTTTCGAAGGGCAATGTCTCCTGCTCCTGCGCGTAATAGCCCGCGATCACGCTGGCTCCAATTTTGACGGTACCGTCATCGGCGGGCAGCATATCCAGCATGGTTCGCAGCAGCGTGGTTTTGCCGCTGCCGTTGGCTCCCACGATGCCGACGCGCTCGCCATACAGGATGGTCAGGTCAAAGGGACGAAAGAGTGTGCGCCCCTCGTAGCCTTTTGTCAGTCCTTTGATCTCCAACACTTTCTTACCACTGCGGTCAGAGTCCAAGTTGACTTTGATTTTGTCGCGCATGAGGATGGGCCTGCTAACTCCTTCGCGTTTGATGCGCTCGATGCGTTTCAGCGTATCCTCCGCTTTGGTGGCGAACTTATCATTCAGTTTTGCCCAGCCCTGATATTGTCGCCACACCCCTTCCAGTCGCTTGATCTCCTCCTGCTGGCGCGTGTACAGCTCGAATTGCTTCTGGAGCCTGCGCTGGCGTTCCTCAAAGTAGTAGCTGTAGTTGCCGGCATAGGACGAGATGCGCCCGTCCTCCAACTCGAAGATTTTCTTGACGGCGCGATCTAACAAGAGGCGATCATGCGAGATTATCAGCACAGTGCCGGGATAGCTGGCGATATACTGCTCCAGCCACGCTTTGGCTTCGATGTCAAGATGGTTATCTGGCTCGTCGAGTAAAAGCAGATCGGGCGTCTTGAGCAGAATGCGCGCCAGGTTGACCAGCTTCTTCTCGCCGCCGCTCAGCGAGCCAACCTCAATATCATACCAGGCTGGCCCGAATCCAAGTCCTTGCAAGACCGCTTCAACGTTATGCTCGCCGCTATAGCCGCCCGACACTTCAAAGCGCTCCTGCGCCCTGCCATATTCATCGAGGATGCGCGCCAGTTCGTCCGGGTCGTCAGCCAGGGCTGGATCGGCCATGCGCGTCTCAAGTTCGTTGAGCAGGTTGGGCAGGTCAACCAGCGCCTGCGTGACCTCTGAAACGGCCTCGAAAACTGTTTTATGGCTCTGCTCCGGGTCGGTCTCCTGCCGGAGATAGCCCAGGGTCAGGTTGCGGCGGCGCGAAATGACGCCGCTCGTCGGCTCCTCCAGATCAGCCAGCAGCTTGAGCAGCGTGGATTTGCCGCCCCCGTTCTCGCCTACCAGCCCGATGCGCTCGCCCTCCATAATTTCCAGGTCGATGGCGCGAAAAACGGAGTTGCCGCCATAGTCTTTGCTTACCTTTGAAAAATTCACCAGCAACATTTTTATGCGCTCCTTTTTACCTCTAAATCGCTCATGAGTCAGACGCTTCCCGTATAACATGTGGCGAAATGCCGGTATGCCATAAAGTGACAAAAAACCGGGATGAAAACGGGAGAACCTGACGGCAAAAGCTATGCTGAGCAGAACATGGAGATGGCGAAAACTGAAACGGGGAAAAGGTCGGGTGAGTTACCAACGAAAGCTTGCACTACTCAGCGTAATCGAAACACGCAATGAGAGTAGTGATAGCTCTGACAGGCGTTCAGACACCGGCACCATTTTCCGCCGCATAAGCAAATGTGCCAGGCTTATGCGGCGAAATCATGCACGATGTGTTTATATGGAAAATGAGGATTACTCTTTTCGTTCATGAGCTAATGCTAACATGCAACCCATGAACTTGTCAAGCGCGGATCGCCCCCGTCCTGGCGAAACCTCGCATGGTATAATCTGTTAAGAGCGATTTATTGCGCTTCAACGAATGTAATGCATGATAGGCACACATTAGAAAGGTAAGCACGGAGAATCCATGCCCAGAGCAACCTGGAACGGCGCAGTGCTGGCGCAAAGCGATAATTGTATTGTAGTCGAGGGAAACCAGTATTTTCCGCCCGATGCGGTCAACCGCGAGTACTTCAAAGAGAGCAACACCCACACCACCTGTCCCTGGAAAGGGCTGGCAAGTTACTATTCTATTGAAGTCGATGGCAAAGCAAATAAGGACGCGGCCTGGTACTATCCCGCCCCAAAGGATGCAGCTAAACAGATTCAGGACTATATAGCCTTCTGGCGCGGTGTGAAAGTGGAAGTGTAACTTAATGGATGTAACTTTTCACATGTAACACTGTTGCTGTTACATAACTCTTGATAGAATACCTCTCTTTGACTTCATGCTCTATGATTATTCTAGAGCTAGAAGTAAAGAGAGGTATTTTTCTATGTCTGCTGCCGAGATTAACGTCATTACCGGGGCATTTGGCTACACTGGAAAGTACATTACGCGCCGCCTGCTGGCGATGGGCAAGGAGGTGCGCACGCTGACGGGCCATCCTGACAACGCCAACTTCTTTGGCGAACAGGTGCGCGTCTACCCGTTCAATTTCGACAACCCTGCGGAACTGATCAAAAGTTTACGGGGCGCAACCACCTTCTATAACACTTACTGGGTACGTTTCTCACATGGTACGAATACCTTTGAAGGCGCGGCCAAGCATACGCAGACGCTGATCCGCGCGGCGGTGGAAGCGGGAGTGCGGCGCATTGTGCATGTGAGTATTACCAATCCAGCCGCAACATCGCGCCTTCCCTATTTCCGGGGCAAGGCCATACTGGAGCAGGATATTCTCAATTCCGGCCTGGCATACAGCATTGTGCGCCCGACTGTTATTTTTGGTGACGAGGACATCCTTATTAACAATATCGCATGGTGCCTGCGCCACTTTCCCGTATTCCCTGTATTTGGTTCGGGCGACTATAGTTTACAGCCGATTTACGTGGAAGATATGGCAGACCTGGTAGTCGAAGCCGGTCAACAGCAGGGAAATAGCATATTCGACGCGGTAGGTCCCGATATTTATACCTTTGAGCAATTAGTCCGGCTCATTATGGAAAAGCTGCACAGGAGAGTTATACTTACCCATGTCAATCCCAACGTCGCGCTTTCTTTAGCAAAGCTAATCGAGCCGTTCCTGGGCGACGTGCTGATTACGCGCGAGGAAGTTTTCGGGCTAATGGCGAACTTGCTCATTTCGCACCAGCCACCGACCGGCCATGTCCGTTTAAGCGACTGGCTGGAAGAGCATAGCACAAGCGTAGGAAAAAAGTATGCATCAGAGTTGGCGCGCCACTACAGGTGAAGTTAGCAGCAGCTTTTAACGACCACCGCCAGCCATGCCCTGTCATCCTGAGCGCAGCGAAGGATCTGACCGTTCGGATACCGAGATCCTTCGCTGCGCTCAGGATGACAAAGTCGGCTGCGTTGCCACTGTGCAATAGCTCATATCGATTACGGAAAATATGAGGTATAATACTTTCAATTAATATGAGGAGCTTTTCGTGTAGCCCAATCTTTTCTAACACGCATTGAACGGAACAAAGTACAGGTATAAGTAATGGATAGATGGATAAAAACACAGGTACGCGTAAAATTGCTGGCTATGCTATGCATGGTCAGCGTCATCGCGTTGATGAGTCTGATGATTGGCGGGGGTGTCGCATCGGCGCATACCTATGATATTCCTGGTGGCAATGTGGCTGATCCTGTTGTGCGCGCGGTAGATATTGCGCAGCCGGCGGTAGTGCGCATCATTACGCAGGTGAATGGCAAATTGATCGTGCATTTTGCGTCGGGCGATGTCACGTTCCCGCGAGATGGCAGCAACGGCTATCCGTTGACCCTGTCGGGTACTGGCACATTCATTAGCGCGCACGGCGACATCTTGACCGCCGATCATGTGGTCAATCCGCCACAGGCCGATCTTGATAGTTTTCTGCAACAGACGGCAGCGCAGGATGTTGCCAATTACATGAATCAGATACAAAAAGTTAATCCGCAGGTCTCGGCTGCTCAGGTGGCGAACGCGCTGGCAAGCGGCCAATTGAACTCTACCAGCCAGTATGCAACGCCTTTGAGCAGGGCATACTTGAGCATAGCTTTCACCGGCCCTCTGAGCGCGACCAGCTTCCAGGATATACCGGCTAACGTGTTTTCAAATGTTGATCGTATCGAGGCTCAAAGCGCCGTGAATCAAAAAGATGTCGCTATCATTCACGTTAGCAACATGGATGACAAGCCGATGGTGCAACTGGGAGATTCTTCCGGTGTTCAGGTACAGGATCAACTCACCATCATCGGGTTTCCCGGCAATGGTGATGTTAGCACCACACCCACCAATTTGCTTACCTCGTCGGTGAATACGGTCAATGTCAGTTCGATTAAGACGACGGATACGGGCGCGCCCCTCATTCAAGTGGGCGGCAATGTCGAACACGGCGATAGCGGTGGTCCGGCGCTGGATTCGACCGGAAAAGTGGTCGGCATTGTCAGTTTCGGCATCGGCACGCAGGGCATCACCAGTTTCCTGCAAGCCAGCAATAGCGCTCAGCAACTGGTGCAACAACTCAACCTGAATACCGCGCCTGGAGCGTTCCAGAAGTCATGGAGCCAGGCTTTTAATGATTATAGCGTTACGGATGCCGGTCACTGGCACAAAGCCGCGCAAGAGTTGCAGCAGCTTGCTACGGCCTATCCACAATTTAAGGGCATCAGTCCCTACCTGGCATACGCACAACAACAGGCCAAAACCGAGAAAGTCGCGGCAACACCTACCGCGACTCCTACGCCTGCAACGTCTGTTTCATCCGCGTCCTCGTTCCTGTCAGCTAACTGGCTTTTGCTGGCAGGCGTTGTAATAGTGGTGCTGGGAATTTTACTCTTCGGAGTGGTAATCACGCGGCGCAGGGGCAAGAAACCTGCTCAAGCAGCAGGCAAACAGAGCTATGGAGCGCCAGCCAATGGAGCCTATCCGTATACCCCGCCTGTAAACCAGGGGCCTTCTCCCGTTCCACCTCAGCCACAAACGCCGCAGGCATACCAGCAGCAGCGCAATCCATCAAATCCATCGATGCCCTTTGGCGCGCCGCCTGCCCTGCAGGCACCTCCTGTCTGGCCCGCTCCACCTCAATCATCACAGCCGCCAGCATCCAGGCCACCGGGTACGTATGCTTCGGGTACATCGAATGCCGAAGGGGACCGCACACAGATAATGGTTGCATGGCCCTGCGGTCACATGAATCTCTCGACGGCGCGTTTTTGTAGCAAGTGCGGCGAGCCAGCGCGCCCGAATCCGCCTGTACGACGCTATGAACAATAGAAAGAGAAGATATGATAAAGAAGGTTTCACGTGGAACCATCTTTCCGCGCGAAGATGGGAAGATCATCGACGAGCATTTCGGAGTCCTGCATACACAGCAGGACTCTTTTAGCCTCGCCCAAATGACTGCGCCGCCCGCGTGGCGCGAAGCGGCGCAAGTTGCCGATTTCGATGAAATACTGATGGTGGTTAGTGGCTCACTGGCGGTTGAAGCCGGTGGAGAGCGCGTCGAAGTGAACGCCGGTGAATCGTGCATGATAGATCGCGGAACAAGGGTGATCTACAGCAATGCTTCGGCGGATCACCCCTGTATGTACTGGTCGCTATGCATACCGGCATTTCGACCGGAACGCACACGAGGGTAATGTTCCCTTACGCGCCCATGATGTTGTAGCCGGCATCCACAAACATGATTTCCCCGGTGACGGAACGCGCCAGGTCGCTGCTCAGGAAAAGCGCGGCATTGCCAACGTCGCCTTGCTCGATATTACGACGCAGGGGCGCGGCTGTCTCGACGTGGCCGCGAAAGGTGGTGAAGCCGGAGACGCCGCGCGCGGCCAGCGTGTTGAGTGGCCCGGCTGAAATGGCGTTGACGCGGATATTGAACTCGCCCAGTTCAAAAGCCAGGTAGCGCACGCTGCACTCCAGCGCGGCTTTTGCCACCGCCATCACATTGTATTTGGGCATCACGCGCTCGCTCGCCATGTAGGTCAGCGTCAGCATGTTGCCGCCGCCGTTGGCCTGCATGAGCGGCACGGCTCGTCGCGCCATCGCTATCAGCGAATAGGCGCTGATGTCCAGGGCGGTTTGAAAACCGGCGCGCGTGGTCTGGTGGAACGGGTTCTCCAGTTCCTGCGGAGGAGCAAAGGCGACCGAGTGGATAAAGGTGTCAAGTTTGCCGCCGAAGAGTTCTCCAATTTTCTCAAACGCGGAGTCGATCTGCTCGTCGCTCTGCACATCACAGAGGATGGTGGGGGTGTTGGGAATCTTCTCAGCCAATTCCCTGACATACTTTTCCATGCGTTCCTGATAGGTAAAGGCGAGTTGCGCGCCTTCGCGGGCGAAAGCCTGCGCGATGGCCCAGCCAATGGAACGGTGATTGGCTATGCCGGCAATGAGTACTTTTTTTCCTTCAAGCAGGGGCATGATGAACTACTCCTCTCAGCATATTGCTCTGTTTATTGTACGACATGGGAAGCTTCGTTTCATCGCTCTACCGGGTAACGCCTCATCATCCAGCCGTTCATGCCGTTTGCCAGGTTATAGACGTTGTTCAAACCAGCCACCAGGGCAATTTCAGAAGCGGAGGCACTGCGCTGCCCGCTGGCGCATACGAAGATCACCGCTTCACCGGCGGGAAGATTCAGGTCTTTAAGCGCTTTGCCAAATGAGTAAATGCCCTCGATTGGTACCAGCGTAGCCTCGGCTATATGCCCGCGATTCCATTCGTCCGCTTGCCGCACATCGATCACGCGCGTGCCTGCTTCGATCATCTGTTTTGCTTCATCGGTGCCGATGGTTTTGTATGGAAATGCCTCTTCCTCGTCATAATCAGGCATTAGTGTTCTCCTTCTGATCTGCGTCATATTGTTCCAGCCACAGGCGACCATAGGTAGTCAAGCTCAATACATACTCATCGCCGGAAAAGGCCATTGTCAGTAGACCCTGATCTTCCATCTCGCGGAAATCATCCGTCACCAGAAAATAGCGAGGAACCAGGCGCGCCATGTCGCTTTCAGGCAATTGCTTCCAGATCAGTAATTCGCGCACGACCGCCGCGAATTTAGGTTGACTATTATCAATTGCTCGCATTGGCGTTTTTCCTCATCGATTTGCTTAACAACTCCGGTCTACAGGTAAAGACACGATTCATCGCGCATTCCTCCTGTTGCCAATAGTGTATCAAATCCACATCTATTGAGCAAGGGCAGGATGGTAATGTGTGGGGGGGCTTGTTGCAAGTCGCTCGCCTGGAACATGGCGACCGCAAGGGTCGCCACTACTATATGACGCTTCCTGCGCGTTTTACGTGTATAGTAGTGGCGACCCTTGCGGTCGCCATGCCCGCTTGCCTGCGCCTGTTTCCTTACTTGTTAAGCTATGCCGCCGCTTTTGCGACACGCGCGCGGGGGCGGGTCTGTGAAACCAGCACCAGTACGATGACGGCAAGACCTGAAATCAGGTGGGGGAGCCACACGTTGGGCGCGTCATGATAAAAGCCGAACAAGAAAGGGGAGACGGCTATGAGCGCGGCAGCTACGAAGTCGAAGAGCAGGTGCAAGGGCATCGGGATAAATTTGATAGCAGGGATGCCCAGTTCATAGCGGGTCAACAGGCTGTAGATAATCAGCCCGACGCCAAGCACCATCGGCAGGATGACCGCTATTCCGCCCACGCTGAAGAACCCGAAGAGAAATGGCGCGCTGATTAAGGCAACGCCTCCGACATAGTCGAAGATGCCATGCACCTGAGTTGGGACGAATCGGATAGATGACATTTGAACTCCTTTTCCCATCATGGGAACAAACGATAATGAGTACTTCCAGACCGCCGGTAATAAATGCTTTGGAGTACCGTATCAAGCCTGTGCAGCATATTTCATACTGCTGTCTTTATCTACGAGGGCAAATGAAAACCGGATTACCTGTACTTATTTACTCGACGGCATGTGTCCCGTGTGTTATAAAGTGGATAATAGACAACACTTCATTCCAGAGGAGGCATAAAATTGATGCCTGATCCATCACAACCACAGGCGCATATTCAGGCCAATATGGTCATTCGCAACATCGGGCAACTTGTCACGGTTGCCCAACAACCTGTAGCGGGGGCAAACGGCCCTTTGCAGGTGATAGATAAAGCGGCCATCGCCCTGCATGACGGGGTGATCGTCTGGCTGGGGCGTGACGATGAAAGCGAACCAATGTTCCAACACGGCGCTGATACTTCTGTGAGCGAGATCACTACCATTGATGCGCAGGGCATGGTCGTCACTCCTGGCCTGGTGGATTCGCATACGCACCTGGTTTTCGCGGGCGATCGCTCCGAAGAATTTCACCTGCGCCGTCAGGGTGTCAGCTATGCCACCCTGCTGGCTCAGGGGCGCGGTATCTTGACAACCATGCAGGCCACACGCGCCGCCGATACACAAACGCTCACGGAACTGGCGACCGAGCGGCTAAATTCGATGCGCAATCATGGCACGACAACGGTAGAGGTAAAAACTGGCTACGGGTTAGATAAGGTAACAGAGCAGACCTGCCTGCGCATCATCAACAACCTGAATGCGCTGGAAACCAGCCCTTCGTTTGAATACAGCCGTGTGCGCGTAGTGCCGACTTTCCTGGGAGCGCACAGCGTCCCGCCGGAGTATCGAGATAAGCGCGACGCCTATGTCGATCTTATAATTGAAGAAATGTTGCCCTCGTTCGTAGGGCTGGCGCGTTTCTGTGATGTGTTTTGCGAGCGCGAGGCATTTTCGCTGGACGAGAGCCGCCGCATCTTGACGCGCGCGAAGGAACTGGGCTACCTGCTCAAACTACACGCCGATCAGTTGAGCGCATCGGGCGGCGCAAGGCTGGCGGCGGAACTGGGCGCGACATCCGCCGATCATCTCGATTTCGCCAGCGATGCAGATCTGGATGCTATGCGCGAGGCGGGCGTGGTAGCAACCCTCTTGCCTGGTTGCTCGTATACCTTGCGTACTCCCTATCCAGCGGCGCGGCGTCTACTGGAACGCGGGCTGCATGTGGCGCTGGCAACCGATTTTAACCCTGGCACCTCGTACTGTGAGAACATGCAGATGATGCTGGGTCTGGCAATGTCCGCCATGGGCATGACGCTGGAAGAAGCCCTGACAGCCGCCACCATTAATGGAGCGCGCGCCCTGGCATTGTACGAGCAGATGGGCAGTATCGAGGTGGGCAAGTGCGGCGAACTGGCTTTCTGGTCAATTGGAGATTATCACGAAATCGGCTATCATTTCGGCGTCAATCTCGTGCATTCTGTACTCATTGTGTCCTGACAGGCGCAAGTACTCTTTGTATGTTTCACGTGAAACATTGTCTTCATTGAGGATTGTTCGTCATGGCCTCGGCATTGTCCAATGAGAACCGGTTTGTCGTTGATTTGCTTACGACGTTACGCAAAGAGAAACTTAGCCCGCTGGCATGGGCGCGTTTTCTCGCCCGGTCGTGGGAAATGTCGCGTCACACTGCCCATACTAACCCCGGCTTGAAACGCTCGTGGAGGCGTGTCAGTCTGGCACTCGGTGTACTTGCCCTGGCGCTACTGGCTGCCAGTTTTGGGTTAGAAGGGCCGACTATTGCTCTGCGTCTCTTGCCGGGTTTCCTGTTCGGAGTGGCGTGGCAGATCAACGACCTTTACTGGCATCTTGGATTGAATCGCAAGACAGAGACGGGTACATTGCTACCGGTTATCGGCGCTGCCAATTTTTGCACACAATTGCGCGGGCTGGCTGCATCATTCTTGCTGGGTAGACTTGTGGGCGGCGTGCCGACCTCCACCACGCTGACCTTGCTGGTATTTGTGTGTGGTATCGCCACTGACATACTGGATGGACAAATCGCGCGGCACACCTCCGCTCAGAGCAACCTTGGTCAGATAACCGATAGCGAAGCAGACTTTTGCCTCTACCTGGCTGTGACGGTTATGCTCATGCAAAATAGCATCTTACCTCTATGGGTAGGTATGCTGATGCTGGCGCGATTTTTGCTGCCCTTACTGGCTGCCTTCGCCAGCTATTTTATATTCGCCCATCCGGTGCGTTTCGGTTCAACCATCTGGGGTAAATGCGCGGGGCTGGCGCAGTGTCTCTACTTCCTGGTTTTGCTGGCACCACCTCAACTGGCTGTAATCACGCGACTGGTCAATCTTCCATTACTCGTTATCACGTTAGCATTGATGATAGCCGCTCCCACAGCGCAAATTGCGGAGAATGTGCGGCAGAAAAAGAGGTCACGATGACTCCTGTACTTACTTTGCGCGACTGGCAAAATTTCTACATGCTGACAGGCGCGGCTGCCGCGACCCTGATAGGGTTACTCTTTGTTGCAATCTCCATCTCGGTTGGCACAAACCTCTCTATAAAACAGGCCAGGAACTCGCTGCGAACGTTCGTGAATCCTATCCTGGTCTACTATTCGCAGGTCTTCATCATCTCTTGCCTGGCGATTATGCCCTTGCAAAGCATAAATATTCTTGGAGGCGTCGTAGTAGTGCTGGGAGGTCTCAATATCTTTCTCGCTCTAAAGATATGCTGGCGTATTCTTGTCCTGCACCGTGATGAGATGGAGCTGGGACACTGGATCTGGCATTTCTTTCTTCCTCTCATTACAAGCATTCTCTATGTTTGTACCGCCATTGGTTTTTTTAATGGCGCTCAACTGGCCGCGCCGGGGCTATCAGTTGCCGATTTGCTTTGCCTTGCCATCGGTTTACGAAATACCTGGGTATTGACCCTCTGGCTTGTAATGCACCAGGGGCCGCGCGGCGACACTGTGCCTGAGAGACAGGCAAATAGCGCTGATTCTGAATCGCTCATTGGTTAAAAAGCTACTGGTTTACGCTGCCTCTCCCAATCTGCTACAATGCTTGCAAGAGGCATCGCAGCCAGAAAGGAACTTCGGCGATGAAGACAGAATATTCTTACAAACAATCTGAGCATGTCAGGCTCGATGGACGCGCGCTTGTGCCTGCGCAGGTGATTGCGGTGGCGCGGCATCATGCCCGTGTTGAGCTGGGTAGTGAGGCGGTGGCGCGTATCGCGGCGGCGCGTGCTGTAATCGATACGCTGGCAGACGAGGGACACAAAGTTTATGGCGTGACGACTGGCTTTGGTCATTTGAGTCGCGTGCGTATCCCGCACGAGCAGTTGACGGACTTGCAACATAATTTGCTGCGCAGCCACGCGGCAGGCGTGGGCGAGCCGTTGAGCGAAGAGGTGACACGCGCTATGATGCTCTTGCTAGCGGCCAGTCTGGCACGCGGTAACTCAGGCGTGCGCGTCGAAGTGGTGCAACAACTGATCGCCATGCTCAATGCGCGGGTCTATCCGCTCGTTCCTTCGCGTGGCTCGGTCGGATCAAGCGGCGACCTGGCTCCCCTGGCGCATCTGGGTCTGACGCTGATTGGCGAGGGCGAGGCTATGGTCGAGGAAAAAAAGTATAGCGGATCTGAAGCTCTCCAGCGCGTGGAACTGACGCCCATTGCGCTTCATGCTAAAGAAGGATTGGCGCTCATCAATGGCACACATCTTATGGAAGCGGTCGCCATCCTGGCGCTACATGATGCTCAGGTCTTGCTACGCGCCGCCGAAGTGGCTTGCGCGATGAGCATTGAGGGCTTGATGGGCAGCCATGTGCCGCTGGATGAACGTATACACAGACGGCGCGGGCAGGTCGGGCAGCAAATCAGCGCGGAACGTTTGCGTAAACTGGTGGCGAATAGCGAGATCAATGTCAGCCATGCCGACTGCCCCAGAGTGCAAGACCCCTATACGATGCGCTGCGCTCCCCAGGTGCTGGGCGCGGTACGCGATGCCCTGGATTATTGCGCGGGTGTTTTCGAGCGCGAACTGGACGCCGTGACCGATAATCCCCTGGTCTTTCCCGACGATGGAGACGTGCTGAGCGGCGGCAATTTTCATGGACAACCCCTCGCGCTGGCGCTGGACTTCCTGGCAATCGCTATGACGCAACTGGCGAGTTTTTCCGAGCGGCGTATCTTCAATCTAATGGGGCCGCACGACTGGGACGAGGGCGGCGCGCCACTTTTCCTGACCCCCAACCCCGGCCTGAACTCCGGTTTTATGATCGCGCAATACGTGGCTGCCTCGCTGGTCAACGAAATCAAGGTACTGGCGCATCCCGCCAGCATCGATTCTATCCCCACATCGGCAGGCATGGAAGACTTCAATAGCATGGGCGCGACCAGCGCCCATAAACTGCTGCGTATTCTTGAGCAGGCGCGGCAGGTGGTAGGTATCGAGTTGATGAGCGCCGCGCAGATACTCGAATTTCGCAAACCGTTGAAGCCCGGCGTGGGAGCGCAGCACGCCTATGAAATTGTGCGCTCCTTTGTAGCGAAACTCGAGGAAGATCGCGTGTTAGCTCCCGATATTAACGCACTGGCGCAGGCCATTCATGCTGAAGCGTTTGAGAGAATCGAATGAGATGAAATGTTTCACGTGAAACATTTTTATAATTGGACTCGTGAAACGTCCTGATAGATATATGTTTCACGTGAAACATTGAGGAGCAGACGCGATCAATCGTGTCCCTACTACTCTGTCAAGTTTATTGACTCCTTTGTCTGTCATTCTGAGCGCAGCGAAGAATCTCCTGCTGACTTGAGATTCTTCGCTGCGCTCAGAATGACA
>DASTKD010000111.1:0-6887 GCA_035716135.1 Ktedonobacteraceae bacterium | reverse complement strand
ATTCAACTTACTGTGGTCGGGACCGCCAGCGCGATAAATATTGCTCATGGAGAGCATCTGGCGGACAAACGGCACTTCACGCCGCAGCATCTCGATGACGCTTCCAAGCCGTTGCGTAGTCATGGTCATTTCGAGCAAGTGCTGTTTCTCTTCGTCTTCAATATCCAGAAAGTAAGCGATGAAGTGCGATAGTTCTTCGGGATCATCGGGCAAATTGAATTGCGTCTCTGGCTTGCCCACCACTTCCAGCAAGATTTCCAGGTAAGTATTGAAGAGTTCTTGCGCTTTGTCAGCCTCTTCGCGCAGCGCCTGCTGCGGTTCGGGCAAATCGCGGTAAACTTCTACAATGCCGATTAGATAGGGTTTCGCGCGGTGCTGCTCAAGAATGCGGAAACGTTGACCGCCTCTGGCAATCAAATTCATGCGCCCATCATCCATACGCGACAACGCCAGGATCTCTGCCATCGTGCCAACATCATATGGTTCTTCGCGCATCGGCTGACTTCCAGGACGCGCCAACACGACCCCAAAGGGTTTTTCCTGTTCGTAACATTCCTTGATCATCAGGCGATAACGGGCTTCAAATATGTGCAAAGGCAGATCAGCCCCCGGAAATAACACGACATTCAATGGAAAGAGCGGTAATTCGATTGCCATATCATGCTCCTCTGGCAGATAGCCCCTTTTCCCTCTATGATAACATTTATATAATCATAGCTTACACAATCTGAGGGGAAGAGAGCAAGCCGAATTTTGCAGGCAAGCGAGCGAACATGGCGACCCTCGCGGCCGCCTTGTCGCTCTTACCGCGCTAGCATTCCACTGTCATTATTTCGCCATTGCATTCCGCCGAACGTTTGGTGGCTTCCATAACCGCGATGTTGCGCCTGGACTCGGCGGGCGAGACGGCCAGCGCCTCGCCACTATGCAGGTGGTTTGCCAGGTTGCGATGGAAAGCGTAAGGAGGCGCTTCGGGCAACATGAGATGTTGTTCGTGGATTGCGCCGCTGATGTCACGCGTATGTACATAGAGTTCTGGCAATGCTTCTGATAATGCCAGCCTTTCCTCAATCAGATCACCCGACCAGCGGCGCGTTTTGACCGTTTCCTGTCGCCAGTGTCCCACGATTGCGCCGCGCGTTCCCAGGATGTACCATTTTGGTTTTGGTACGGCTGCAATATCCGAGTGCATAAATTCGGCCTCCTGACCTCCCGCGAAGCGCAGGTAGACCGCCGAGTGATCGGCGTTGGTGACATCATGCCAGACGCGCCTGTGTTCCACGCCACGCACACTGACCACTTTATCGGGGATGAGCTGCAAAATCCAGTCCAGGTAGTGCGAACCCCAGTCATAGAACACGCCGCCGGAGATCGGCTCGTGCGAATGCCAGTAGTCGCATGGGTGCGCGAAACCGCCGATGAACGTCTCGATGTGAAAAACATCGCCAATCGTTTGTTCTTTCAGTACGCGCTGGATCGCCAGAAAATCGGGGTCCCAGCGCCGGCACTGGTAGACCGTCAGGGCTAGCCGCTGCTCTTGCGCCAGAGAGATCATCTCGTCGGCCTCGGCACCGGTCAGGCAAAAGGGCTTTTCCGATACTACATGTTTGCCCGCGCGTAACATGCGCATGGAAATAGCGGCGTGTGTATTGGGCGGCGTCGATACAATCGCCACCTCAATAGCAGGGTCGCGCGCCACCTGTTCCAGGTCTGTACAGGTCTCGATGCCGGGGAAGGCTTCGCGGGCAATGGCTAAGCGTTCTTCGCTGCGGTCGCACACCAGCGCATACTCCAGCCCCGCCACATTGCTAATAGCTGTGCCATGTTCAAAGCCTATCGCGCCATAGCCAATCATCGCCACACGCTTCGTCTTTTCGCCTGTTTCCGCTCCCGCCGCGTAGCGTATAGCGCGTTCGATCATCTGGCGATAAACAGGATGTTGTCGCGTTTGCGGCTCGCTACCCGGCGTGGCGCAGAAGACTCGTCCGTCTCCATAGCTTCGCGCGAAGGCCAATGTATACGATACATAGCGCCAGGACGTTTTCCACAGTACTTCAGCGTCGGCGGGAACGGCATCCAGGATATAAACCGCCTCCAACATGGTAAAGGAAGGATCAACACGGCGCGTCATATAATGATCGGCGTTGGCAACACGCGCGATGATCTCGCTACGCAGAGCGCACATGCCATGCACATTGCCCAGCACTTCGCCCAGAATCGGGAGTTCGTGGTAGGCTTCAACCGCGTCGCCAATGCAGAGCAGGCCCCCACCGCGCTCGACAAATTCGCGTAACAACTCTTCCTCTTCCAGATCAAGCGGCCCAATATCACCATCGAGGATAACAACCTGCCCGGCAGCATGAACGCCTCCTGCCTGCTTGCGCCGCGCAATGAAATCCCGCGCGCTGATTGTGCCGATTTTTTCGTGCATGGAAACTCCTGTCTTTCGTATGAGGCGGGATGTTTGTTCTATCAAACCTCGTGATAATGAGGATGCTCGTGGGAATGGTCGGGCCAGTGCCGGTGCATGTGCGTATGCTCAGTACCACCGGGCGGCAACTCTTCCTGCGCATGGGTATGAGTGCCTTCAAGATGGTGAGAGTGATCGTGGCCGCGCCACAGGTTCTCCGCGCGATAGTTGGCAACCAGCAGGCTTTCGCCATGATGCCAGCGGTCGCGGAAAATGTCATAGTTCTTCTTGCTTTTCGTGGCCTGCTCTTCTTCGCTCAGGCTGTACCATTCGCGGTGCGGATGCTTAATGATGCGCTCAGCCACCTGAGGCGTAGTTAGCACACGATAGCCGGAGGTCTTGAAGAAAAAACTGTAGTAGATGTCCATCAGGCGGTAAAAGCGGAAACGCTCATCGATAAAACCAACTTCGGGCAACAAGGCTCTACGAAAGGCCATCAGATAGCCCTCGATAGCATCTACATCGGGTCCAGCCGCTTCTCTAAATTCGCGTAAATCGTCCGTCACCAATCCATACGGGCCAACTATGCCTGTGGTATCGTCGGCCAGCATGTGCGCCAGTGGTTCCCAGATATTGCCCGCAATCTCGATGGAGGTGTCCATCAACACAATGTAGCGACCCCGGCTGGCGCGCATGGTGGCATTACGTCCGGCAGCGAAACCCAGATTATGATCCGCGAATAACACCTGAAGCGCGATGCGCTGCCCATCGTCCGCCAGCAAATCGCCGCCGCGCGCCAGTTGTTGCAGATAGGCCAGCGTATCATCGGTCGAGCCGTTCTCTACAATGACCAGTTCAATCGAGTGACCATAGGCATGACGCACAATGCTTTGTATAGCGCGTTCCAGGTCGGCGCGGCTATTGTGCGCCAGTAGATTGACCGAAAATTCAAAGACATCGGCAGCCTTCGTATTATCCGGCGCATCGCTGGAACTGGACAACACGGTAAATTCATCTTCCAGGCGGCGCGGCAGCACGAGCGAACCACGCGCGGTATCCCGCAGCGTATAGCCCTCCGAGGCCAGCTCTTCGCGCATACTATCGGCCTGTGCATAGCGTTTCTGTTCCCGCAGCGCTGAACGTTCCTCTACCTGTCGCGCAACCGGTACAGGTAACTGCGCAAGATAGGTAAGCGGATCGGCCTTCTGGCGTGAAAGATCGCTCGCTAAGTAGTCTCTGAGGCCAAAGCCGAGAATGCGGTCAAAATCGAGCAGCATCCGCACGCGCGAGGTCGTATCGCAATCATCCGCTTTTAGCATAGCCCACACAACCGACATGGCGCGCGGCATGTTCAAGTCATTTTCAACCTCGGCCAGAAAACGTTCCTGCCAGTAGCTTGACTCCAGCGGCTCGTCGCTCAAGATCAGGGCTTTATCGGATTGCTGGTACAACTGGTAAGCCCGGTCGCGCAACCGTTCGAGCGAAGTCTGGGCCGCCTGCAATGCGCGGAAGGTGAAATTCAGGCGACTGCGATAAAGCGCGGTAGTATAAAAGTAGCGCAGGGACATGGCATCGAAGCCGCGCGCCTCGATCTCCGAACAGGTATAGGCGTTGCCAGTCGATTTCGCCATCTTCTGCCCATCGGCCAACAGATGCTGGGCATGTACCCAGTAGTTAGCGAACCGCTCGCCCGTGAACGCTTCGCTCTGCGCGATCTCGTCTTCATGATGAGGAAAGATGTTATCGACGCCGCCTGTGTGCAAATCGAAATGCGCGCCCAGGTACTTCATCGACATGGCGCTGCACTCGATATGCCAACCGGGGAAGCCGCGTCCCCAGGGACTATCCCACGCCATTTCACGCCCAGGCTCAGCTACCTTCCACAGGGGAAAGTCTTCCGGGTTATGGCGATCCTCAACCACGCCCTCGCGCACACCCGCCAGCATGTTTTCAAGCTGGTTGCCGGAGAGCTTGCCATAGCCGGGGAAGCGTTTGATGTCAAAATACAGGTTGCCATTGACTTCATAGGCCACACCCTTTGCCTGCAAACCCTGAATAATAGCGATCATCTCTGCGATATGTTCGGTGGCGCGCGGGAAGACCCTGGCCGGTTGGATATTCAGTTTCGCCTCATCCTGGTGAAAGGCATCGGTATAGTATTGCGCGATTTGCAGCGACGTTTTACCCTCTTTACGCGCCTGGGCCAGTATCTTATCCTCACCACGATCCACCATCTCCTGTCGCATATGGCCTACATCGGTAATATTTTTAACGTGCAACACATCGTAGCCACGATATTCAAAGGCGCGCCGAATCCAATCTGCCATCGTAAAGGTGCGCAGGTTGCCAATATGGATGTAGCGATACACCGTCGGGCCGCACGAATACATACCAATTTTGCCCACTTCTCGTGGGATAATCTCTTCAAGGCGGCGCGTCAGGGTGTTATAAATCCTCATAAGGCGTTATGTATCCTCCTCACCGCTTCGCGGTTCGCAAAAGGAGCAGGTGTTTACTGGCGATTTATCCAGGACAAATCATTCACAAACATCTTCTTTCTCAGGCCACCGCAATCGGCAAGAAAACTTGCACATGGGTTTAATCTGTCTATTCAAGCACTCAGATGATATGGTACGAGCCTGTATCATTCTTTGTCAAGACGTAGTAACGCATAGCAATCCTGATGATGATACGTTTTACCGCTCTTTTCAGATGAGATATAATCACAGGCAAGCAACCCGACGATCAATAACACAGCAATAACACAGCAACAAGGGGCAGAGCTTATACTTATCTAAGCTCTGCCCCTTGTTGCTGCATCGCAATCAATTCACGCGGTCATCTCTCTTACGATTTGCTGGACGCGCGACCCTTCGGCTCGTCCTTTCGTCTCCTTCGCGGCTAAAGGCATGACTTTCCGAAATTCTTTGCCGTTCTGGTCGATCAGCTTCGCTACAATCGCGCGCAAGTCGTCATCGCTCAACTGGCTCCCCTGCACGTAGTGTTGCAACATTTCCATCTCGCGCTGTTCTTTTTCAACCAGTTCGGTGCGCCCGCCCTGCTTATAGAACGGAATGGCCTGGCTGCGCTTCTTGATCTCCTGCTCCATCACTTTTAGCGTATCGCCCTCGGTGAGTGGTTGCCCAAACTCCGGGTTCTTGCGGTCGGTACGCGCCACTTCGAGATTGTGAATAGCGCCCAGCGCCATGCGCAGCGTGTCGAGCTTCAGTTGATCGCGCGCGCGTTGCGCATCCTGTATATCTTTTCGCAATTGTCGTTCCAGCGGAAATTCCTCTCGCGCCATAAAAACACCTCGTCTCTCTTATACATGCTTTAATGCCCCCTAGTTTATCATGCTAGCACAAAAAAATCACTATATTGCGAAGGCAATCAGAGGAGAAAATCCTACAAAACTATTCCGGCGCTTGATGCGTGATAGCAATGCAAACATGCTGGATACAGTCGGCTATTCCGCTTGCCAGATAATTCACAAAGGAGGGCAAACTATGCTCAATGCGATGATAGATAGGAAGCTAGCCCGCCGCTACTGGTGGCAGCTCATCATTCGGGGCATCATTGCCATCATCTTCGGCATTCTCGCATTTGTCTGGCCGGGTATCACGCTGGTTGTACTGGTGATCTTGTTCGGAGCGTGGGCGCTGGTGGATGGCATCTTCTCTGTAGCCGCAGCAGTCGAGGAACGACAGACCTACGGGCGCTGGTGGGTACTACTGCTCTGGGGCATCGTTGGCATTGTGATCGGCATTCTCACCTTCGTATTGCCCGAAGCCACCGCCCTGGTATTGTTCACCTTGATCGCCATCTGGGCCATTGTAACCGGCATCATCGAAATCAGCGCGGCCATCTGGCTGAGCAGAGCGATCAAGGGCGAGTGGCTGCTGGCACTGGCTGGCGTCATCTCCATCATCTTCGGAGCCATTATGTTCATTGAGCCGCGTGTCTTCGCGCTGGCCGTCGTCTATCTGATTGCCGCATACGCCATCATCTTCGGCATCTTGTTGTTATTGCGCTCCATAGTAGTTCGTTCGTTGTTCGCATAAAGGACACCACCGATGGACATATCCCAACCCGATCCCGCACTCAAACGCCTGGAGAAATTAGTTGGCACCTGGAAATTAACCGGTCGCACACTCTCCTCAAAGGAGGACAATATCACTGGCTGGACGACGTTTGAGTGGATGCCAGGGGGGTTCTTTCTGAAATCGGGCGGCGAAATTAACTTTAAGGGATTCATTATGCAGAGCTTAGAAATCATCGCCTATGACCCGGAGAGAAAAACATTCCCCTCAAGCGTCTATTCAAGCATGTCGGGAACCATCCATTCCTACGAATGGGATGTCCAGGGCAATACCGTCATCCATTCGGGATTGGGGGCAACCTATACGGGTAGGTTCAGCGAGGATGGCAACATACTGATCGGAGGCTGGCGACCGGACGAGAGGACGGAAAGCACGGA
>DASTKD010000110.1:0-9577 GCA_035716135.1 Ktedonobacteraceae bacterium | reverse complement strand
CGCGGTCGCCATGTTCTGTTCTACGCGCCCCCACTATTTGTAGTTTGACAATGACTATCCTGTCGGGATACTATTATCTCGGTATCATGCGGGCATGTAGCTTTCGCGCATCTACATACACAGGTACGCTGGATGTCATTGAAGAAGAGATTATCACCAATACTTACGGAGTGGCGCAAGATATCTTTCAGGCGTCTTCTCTTACAGTTTGCAGGCATCGTGTTGAGTCTGCAAGCTTTGATTATTGCTGTGCTACAGGTTATCTCAGTACGGCGCAAACGGCACCAGCCCCAGGGTGGATTCCCGCACCACTACCTCAAAGAAGTACAGGTTGGGAAGAACAAAGTGCGACTCTTCGACTATGGGCGCGAGCTGTATGATGCCATGCTCGCTACCATCGATGCCGCGCAGGAGAGTATCTACCTGGAGACCTATATCTGGAAAGGTGACGCGGTCGGTCAGGCGTTCAAAGATCATCTCGCGCGCAAGGCCGCCGAGGGCGTTGATGTCTATGTGATTTTTGACAATTTCGCCAACCTCGTCGTGCCGCGCAAATTCAAAGTCTTCCCCTCCAATGTGAATGTACTGCGTTATTATGCCATCCGTTCGCCGCTGCACCTGTTCGACCCGCGTCGCTACGCGCTGGATCATCGCAAACTGCTGATCGTTGACGGCTCCATTGGCTTTATCGGCGGCTACAACCTGGGAGCCGTCTATGCCACACGATGGCGTGATACTCACCTGCGTATCCAGGGGAGGGCCGCCGCGGACCTGGCGCAATCCTTCGTCGATTTCTGGAACCTGCATAACCCGGCAGCGCGGCAAATTACGCGACACTACGCGCGCTGCTTCGATCCCATCATCAATGCACGCGAAACCAACGCTATGCGCCTGACCTTCCCCATCCGCGATATGTATATCGAAGCCATCAACAGAGCGGAACATCAAATCATGCTCACAGATGCCTACTTCGTGCCAGACCGCGTGCTGCTTGATGAACTGATGGATGCAGCCAAACGCGGCGTCGATACGCGCGTCTTGATCCCCTGGACATCCAATCATATCATCGTTGATTGGCTGACACGCGGCAACCTGGAGAAATGCCTGAAAGCAGGCATCCGCGTATTCGGCTATCGTCACATGTTACACGCCAAAACCTGCACCATCGACGGGCAATGGTCAACCATCGGCACCGCCAACCTGGACCGCCTCAGTTCCGTCGGCAACTACGAAATCAACGTCGAAGTCTACAGCGAAAAACTGGCCCGCCAGATGGAAGAACTGTTTGAGCGCGACATGAGCAATGCCTTTGAACTGACCCTCGATTGGTGGCTGGGCCGCTCCTGGTACATGAAACTCAGCGAGCGCATTCTCGCGCCCCTGCGCCTGCTGTCATGACGGCAAGGCGACCGCAAATAGTGTCGGGCAAGGCGACCGCAAATAGTATCGGGCAAGGCGACCGCAAGGGTCGCCTCTACTATGATTACGCTGCCCGCTCGTTTTGGCGTCATAGTAGAGGCGACCCTTGTGGTCGCCTTTGCCTTATTTGCCTGATTCGACTTTTCAATCGTCCTGGCGGCGTAAAAATGTGATTGCTTTAGCAGCGGAAATGTGATATAATTTCCTGAGAACAGAGGAAACTTTTTGAGAAAAGTGGGCATCCCGTCCACTTTTCTGCGTGACTGAGACATTTTTTACTCAAGAGTAACTCTGCGTCTAATGATGCAGAGGTCATCGCACTCGAAAAAATGATGGTACCGTCCACGAGGCGACTAGCGGAGGAGCAAGGCATATGAGGAGCGAATTTCAAGCTGCCATCGCGCAACTAATTGCCGAAAAAGGATTACCCCGTGAAGTGGTAATGGAGACTGTGGCTACTGCTCTTCTGTCCGCCTACCGCAAAAGTTATGGCGGCGGAGAAAACATTCGTATCGAGGTTGATAAGAATGGCGAGGTGCGAGTCTGGGCCGCTAAACGTATCGTGGCACAGGTAGCCGTTCCCGGCGACGAGGTTTCGCTGGCGGAGGCACAACGCATCGATCCTCATGCCGCGCTGGGACAGACCATCGATGTCGATTCTTCCTATATCTTCAACAAGATTCCGGCCCAGACGGCCAAACAGGTCATTTTGCAGCGCATCCGCGAGGCCGAACACGAATACCTCTACGAACAACTCAAGGACTGGACAGGCGAAATTCGCCTGGGCATCTTGACGCGCAAAGATCCCGCGCGCGGCTGGATGGTCGACTTTGATAAAGCAGAACGAGTTGAGGGCGTCATGCCGCCGGGCGAAGAGGTGCCAGCCGAAAAATACCGCGTCGGCCAGCGCCTGCGCGTCTATGTCTATGATGTGCGCCGCATACCGGGGCGTATGCTTCAGATCATGGTTTCGCGCACTCACCGCGATCTCGTGCGCCGCCTCTTTGAGCAGGAAGTGCCTGAAATCTACGAAGGCACCGTTGAGATCAAAGGCATCGCGCGCGAACCGGGCAGCCGCTCTAAGGTAGCGGTCGTATCGCGCCAGGAAGGTCTCGACCCCATCGGCTCCTGCGTCGGTGTGCGCGGCTCGCGTATCAATAACATCGTGCATGAACTCAACGACGAAAAAATCGACATCATCCAGTGGAGTCCTGACCCGGCTACCTTCGTTTCCAATTCGCTCAGCCCGGTCAAGCCGCTCAAGGTGCAGTTGCGCGATTCCGACCATACCGCGCTGGTAACAGTGCAGGAGCGTCAATTGTCGCTGGCTATCGGCAAAGATGGGCAGAACGCTCGCCTGGCCGCCAAATTGACCGGTTGGCGCGTGGATGTCACCAAACCCGTCGAAGGCGAAGTTTATGACGAACCTGTCGAAGAGCGACGCGAGGCATCCGTTTCTTCATACAGCGGGCGGCGAGATCGCGGCGAACGCTCTCAAGGTCGCAACGAACGCGGCGGTGAGCGTAACGAACGCGATCGCGGTGGCCCGCGACGCTCCTCGCACCACCAGCGCGGCGGCAGGAATAGTGGACAGGGCGACTACGATTATTAAGGGAAGGACTTATGATTAAAACGGCGAAGCAGCAGGTCAAGCGACCCAGGCACGTTCCCATGCGCACCTGTATCGCCTGCAAACAAAGCAAACCGAAACGCGAACTGCTGCGCGTTGTGCGCACGCCGGACGGGCATGTCCTGATGGACGCCACCGGCAAGCGTTCCGGGCGTGGCGCGTACCTGTGCGCCAGGCTTTCCTGCTGGCAGGACGCGCTCAAAAAGAAACGACTCGAACAAGAATTTGAACTATCCCTGTCCGACGAAGACCGGGCAGGATTAGAAGCCTTTATAGCGACCTTGCCCAAAGACTGAAGCGGCACGCGATCAGGGCAAGAAAGCATGTCATCCTTCGCTTCGCTCAGGATCTCCACTCGGCCAGCGAGAGATCCTTCGCTTCGCTCAGGATGACAGTTGGCGGCGGCTTTGCCCCCGCTCTGGCTAAATGTGCGGGCCGAAGCGCATGTTGCAAATATGCGCATTGTAGGCTATACTAAAGCCAATATTCGTGTTGTAGGGACATGACTTATCATGTCCGCTTTACCGGAATCCAAATAAACAAGTAAACAAACGTATGAGTCAACATTTCTCTTCTCTTGATAGAGGCACAGCCCCCCGTTCGGAGGGCAGTTTTGGCACTGTTTGCGGAGCGACAGCTATGAACTAATACCCATAGCCCCTACGCCTGAGAGCGCAGACGAATCTATGCCTGGCACTGCACCAACGAGGGTCTGTCTCCTTCCTGCGAACTTGCAGGAGGGGACAGTCCTTTTTATGTGGCTGTGAAGAGAGATTTCCGTCACGTTTCGCGTCTCAGCGCCGATTTCAGGCGCTTGAGACCGGGACAGTGACATATCATTTGATAGAAGGGGGTCTTCTTTATGAGCAATACATCTGAATCCCCAGATGCCAAAGAGCAAGTAAAGCCAGCCACAACGCGCAGTCGCTCAACGGCGCGCGCAAAAACAGAGAGCGCCACGCCTGATACGCAGGAACAGGCCGCGAAACCGGCAACCCGGCGACGCGCCACGTCTACAGGCAGCGCCACCGCCGCTGAGACCTCAGCCGCGCCTGCTCGAACGGCGGTTGCGACCGAGAAAGCCAGCCCCGCGCCAACTGCTGACGCGCGTCCGGCTCCCGCGCCATCGACAGGCTCATCAGAAAAGCCTGTAACGCGCCGCGCCGCGCCTGCTCAGCAGCCAACCGCCAGCACCCAAACGGCGGCTCCCGCGCAGCGTAGCACAGCCACGCCACAACCAGGCAGACCCGCGCAGACTGGAACGTCCGCGCAACGTAGCACACCTGTCCAGCAACCGAATAGACCCACGCAGCCCGGCACGTCCGCACAGCACAGCGCGCCTGTCCAGCAACCGACCAGACCCGCGCAGCCTGGAACACCGGTGCAGCGCAACACGTCTACGGCACAACCGAATAGACCCGCGCCATCGGGAACGCCCGTTCAGCGCGGCGGCTATCCGCAACGCAGTGGAGGCGCGGTTGCTCCCGGACAACGGCCACAGCAGGGAAGCAACGGACAGCGCCCTGGTAGTGGCTACGCGCCGCGCCCATCAAGCGGCGGGCATACCGCTCCAGGACGCGCGCCGAGTCGAGGGCCGCAAGGACATTCCGGCGGCGCGCGCCCGACCACACCTGCGCAGAGGCCAACGGAACGGCGCGTCCATGCCGTCAAAGAGAAGCCAACCGGCCCGGTTGCCATACCGGCGCAGATAGTAGTCAAAGACCTGGCCGATCTCTTGCGTGCCTCACCGAACGAAATTATCAGCGACCTTATCAAAAAACACAGCATTTTTGCCAACATCAACCAGGTGATTGATTACGATAAAGCGGCCCTCGTCGCAACAGACCTGGGCTTTGAACCATCGCAGGTAGCGCAAACCATCGCGCCGTCCGTGCAGCGTACCAAAGGCGGTCTATCGGCCAATGAAGCCATGATCGCCGGACGCGATTCGGATGGTACTATCGTCATCCCGCCTGTCGTGACCATCATGGGACACGTCGATCATGGTAAAACGTCTCTGCTCGATACTATCCGTAAAACGAAGGTTGCCGCCGGGGAAGTTGGTGGCATTACCCAGCACATCGGAGCGTATCAAGTGGAAGTGCAGGGCAAAAAAATCACCTTCCTGGATACTCCCGGCCACGAAGCCTTTACCGCCATGCGCTCGCGTGGAGCGCAGGTGACGCATATCGCCGTGATTGTGGTGGCAGCCGATGACGGCGTGATGCCACAGACGCGCGAAGCCATCGACCATGCCAAAGCCGCGAAGGTGCCAATCATCATCGCGCTAAACAAGATGGATTTGCTCAACGCCAACCCCGATTATGTCAAGCAGCAGCTCGCTGAAATCGATGTGGTCGTTGAAGAGTACGGCGGTGATGTACCCTGTATACCCGTCTCGGCACGCAAAGGCACCGGCATTGATGATTTGCTGGAAATGATCCTGCTAGTTGCCGAAATTCAGGACATCCGCGCCAATCCGAACGCACCCGCCACCGGTACGATCATCGAAGCCAAACTGGAAAAGAACATCGGGCCAACCGCGACCGCCCTCATCCAGCAGGGAACGCTCAAGATGGGTGACAATATCGTGGTGGGCGCGATGGCCGGCAAAGTACGCGCCATGTTCAATGATCGCGGCAAGCGTATCCAGAAAGCGCCGCCCAGCACGCCGGTCAGCATTCTGGGGTTGCCCGAAGTGCCTCAGGCGGGAGATCGCCTGGAGGTTGTGGAAGAAGAGCGCGTCGCCAGGCAGATGGCCGAACGCATCGCCGAGCAACGCCGCACTGAAACCATGCCGCTTGGGCAGGTCAGCCTCGACACCCTCTACATGCAGATGCAAGAGGGAACCGTCAAGGAACTGGACATCGTACTCAAGTGCGACGTGCAGGGGTCTGCCGAGGCCATCAAGCACGCGCTCTCCAGAGTGGGCGACGAAAACCTCAAGGTGCGTCTCATCCACGAGGGCATTGGCAACATCAGCGAGACCGATGTTCACCTGGCGGGAGCATCCGGCGCGGTGGTGATCGGTTTCAACGTCAAGGCTGACGGCGCGGCCCAGCGCCTGGCGCAAAAAGAGGGCGTCGATATTCGCTACTACAACATCATCTACAAGCTGCTTGATGATATTCAGGCCGCGCTGACAGGTATGTTGGAGCCGACCTACCGCGAGGTCATCGAGGGACACGCCGAAGTGCAACAGGTCTTCAAGGCCGGCAAGAACCTTGTGATCGCCGGTTGTCGCGTCGTCGATGGCAAGATCACGCGCTCCTCGCAGGCGCGCATGACGCGCAAGGAAGAACTGGTCTTCGATGGCAAAATCGCTTCGCTGCGACGCGGCAAAGACGATGTGCGCGAAGTCGCCAGTGGGTATGAATGTGGCATCGTCCTCGAAGACTTCAACGGCTTCGAAGTGGGCGATTTGATCGAAGCCTATTATAAGGAGCGCGTCAAGCCAGGAGCGTAATAAGCCTATGCCAAATCCACATAGACAGGAAAAACTTGGCGAGTTGTTCGCGGCAGAACTCAGTGATCTGCTGCGAACCCGCGTCAAGGACCCGCGCGTCGGCTTCGCCAGCATCACCCATGTCGAGGTGAGCGGCGACTATCGCCACGCCAAAATTTACGTCAGCGTGATGGGCAGCGAGGAAGAGCGCGACAACACCATCAAAGCGCTGAAGCACGCCAGCGGCTTCCTGCGCCACGAGCTGGCAAGTCGCATCACGCTGCGCTATATGCCCGAAATTGTCTTCAAGCTCGATACATCCATCGAACAGGGCAGCCGCATCCTTGAACTGATACGCGAAAGCGAAAAGGCGACGGCCAGTAGCAGTGGCATTGGGAGCGAGGGGAATATGACAGAAGAAGTTGTTGGTAAGGGAGAGAAAGATGAATGATAACGCTGGCAAGCTGGATAGTCAGCTTGATCCCGGCCTTGTACAAGCTGCGCTGGCTCTCATCGAACCGGCGCAGCGCATTCTCTTGATCGCGCATGAAGGGCCTGATGGTGATTGCATCGGCTCCGCGCTCGGTCTCACACATATACTGGACATGCTGGGCAAGACCTGCGTACCCGCTTGCGCCGACCGCCCACCAGGCAACCTCTCCTTTCTGCCCGGCATCGAACGGATGCGGCAAACCCTTGAGAACACGGATTTTGACCTGGTAATTGCCCTGGATGCCGGAGAGTTCAGGCGTTTCGGCAAACTCTACACAGAGAACCAGGAATTCTTCGATCACGCCCGCGTGCTTAACCTCGATCACCACATTACCAGCGACGGCTGCGGCCAGGTCAATATCATCGATCCTACCTCATCGGCCACCGCCGAACTGCTGGTGTTATTCCAGCAACAGGCGCGCCTGCCGCTCAATTATGACGCGGCCCTGTGCCTGCTCACCGGCATTATCACTGATACCAGTTCGTTCCAGTTCACCAACACCACGCCGCGCGCGTTGGAAGCCTCCGCGCTACTGTTACGCGCCGGGGCCATCCCTGAAACGGTCGTGCAGCCTATCTATCGCGCACGCCCGCTGGCCCAGGCGCGCCTCCAATCGCTCGTATTCGCCAGCGCACAGACCGCCTGCGATGGTCGCCTGATCTGGGCCGTCGCCGGCGATAGCACGCTGGCGGCGGCTGGCGCAATCCCGGAAATGGATGACAACATCTCCGGCCTGCTGCGCGACATCGACGGTGTGCAGGTTGCCGCGTTCCTCAAGAGCTACGGAGAACCCGGCGTGACGCGCCTGAGCCTGCGCAGCGCCGCCCCCTACAACGCCGGCGAAATCTGCCAGCGCATCAGCAACGGCCTGGGCGGCGGCCACCCTCGCGCGGCAGGAGCCACCTTCCATATGCCCATCGCGGAGGCAACAGCATACGTGGTGGCGGAACTGAAGAAGGAGATGTCGCAAGTTTGAAAAGTCCAGGGCGACCGCAAGGGTCGCCCCTACAATACACGAATGGGCTAGCGAAGCTGCCACAGGGTAGGGGCGACCCTTGCGGTCGCCCTGGAAAATATACGGGATGAAATATAAAACAACATATGGATGGCATACTCAACATTAACAAACCCACCGGCATGACCTCGCATGATGTGGTGGCAAAGGTGCGCAAGCTGCTCAAACAAAAGCGCGTCGGCCATGCTGGCACGCTCGATCCCGCCGCGAGCGGTGTGCTGCCCATTTGCGCGGGGCAGGCCACGCGCGTCGCCGAATACCTGAGCGAGAGTGGCAAGGCATACCAGGCCACCATCGTATTTGGTTCAATGACAGATACCTACGATTCCGAAGGAACCATCATACGCACAGCCAGCACGCAAGACCTGGCACGCGCCAGAATCGAAGCAATTCTGCCCAAATTTCTCGGCGAACAGATGCAGGTGCCGCCGCGCTACTCCGCTATCAAACTGCAAGGCCAGCCTGCTTACAAACGCGCCAGGGCAGGCGAAGATATGGCGATGGAGGCGCGCCCCATCACTATCTACCAGCTTGAGATCATCGACTGGCAACCCTCCCATCCTCCAACGCTCATCCTCGCCATCGAATGCAGCAAAGGAACTTACATTCGCTCCCTCGCCTACGACCTCGGTGAACAGGCGGGTTGCGGCGCGTACCTTGGCGGCCTGGTACGCACACGCAGCGGGCCATTCGCCCTGTTAGAAAGCATTACGCTCGAACAACTGGCCGAGGCAGCCGCGCAGGGAACGGTCGAACAATTTCTTTTCCCTGCCGACAAGGCCATAGAACACTATCCCGCGCTTGTGCTGGACGAGCATACAAGCGAGCGAGTGAGACATGGGAATGTCTTTCAGGTTGGGGAGGAACCAGGCACAGTACAGGAGAAGAGTCTGGCGCGTGTTTATGATAATCAGGGGCAGTTTCTGGCTATTGCGGAGTGGGATGAGGAGCAACAAAAGTGGCAACCAACCAAAGTGTTTTTATGAAAGGGGGGAGCAGGATCAATAGATTGTAAGTACCTTGTATTTTCTTAGATAATATGCTAACATGAAAATGGCAATAGAATTAGCCTCGCACGTAACAGGGATGCCGACTCAGTCGGCATCAATTTTTAATAAAGGAGAAAATATGCCTGACAGAAATGACTGGAATCACCAGATGATCGAGACCTTCCGGGCAAATGGAGGAAAGGTCGGCGGTATGTGGGAAGGCAGACCGCTGCTGCTGCTCACCACTACCGGCGCGAAGAGCGGCCAGCGCCGCACCAGCCCGGTAATGTATAAGAACAATGGCGACCGCCTGTTCGTCTTCGCCTCCAAAGGAGGCGCGCCAACCAACCCCGACTGGTATCACAACCTGCTGACTCATCCCGAAGTTACCGTCGAAGTGGGGGATCAGACCTACGATGCCACCGCCATACCTGTGACCGGTGAGGAGCGCGACCGCATTTACACGCAGTGGTCGGAGATGTACCCGCAGTTCGGCGAGTACCAGAAAAATACTTCTCGCAAGATTCCCGTAATTGCATTGGAACGGCGCAAAGGGTAAAACTCGTGTAAGCGTCTTTTTTGCGCG
>DASTKD010000109.1:0-2428 GCA_035716135.1 Ktedonobacteraceae bacterium | reverse complement strand
TGAAGATGCGATGAGTTCGACAGGCGATGGCACACGGCGTGTGCCATCGCCCGTCGAACTCATCGCATTTACGTAATCAAATGCATTCTTGAAGATCAACAGCCCATCCCCTTTCCCCTGGTTGTCGCGTCGCTGTGGGTGTTGGATGGATTGCACGTAGCGTTCGGGGTGCGGCATGAGGCCGAAGACGTTGCCGCGCGCGTTGCAGATACCGGCGATATTGGCGCATGAGCCGTTGGGATTGTCAGGATAGGGAATTTGCTCAAAGGTGGGCGCGGCGGGCGAGGGTGATGCCTGCCGCGTAATCATAGTATACACAATTGGTATTTGCCTGTCTGCTTGCAGGCGCGCAAGCAACGCGGAATCTGCTAACACAAACTGTCCTTCGCCGTGCGCGACGGGCAATTCGATGGGATGATCGATGCCCCGCGTGAAGAGACAGGAACTTTCGAGCGTGGATAATGTCACCCAGCGACATTCAAATTGCGCTGAGGCGTTGTTGGTCAGGCTGGCAAGCGGCTGCTCGCGCGGCGCGTCTTCAAGGCCGGGCAGCAGACCGGCACGCACCAGCACCTGAAAACCGTTACAGATACCGAGTACCGGCCATCCCTCATCGATGAAGCGGCGCAATTGCGCTCCCAGGTGAATGGTCAGGTTCTTTGCCAGCAAGGTACCGGCTCCCAGGTCATCGCCATAGGAGAAGCCACCCGGAATAACCAGAAAGTGATAGTCGAGCAGGCACTGTGGCTGCTGAATAAGCTGGTTGATGTGCAAAAGGTGCGTTTCAAATCCGGCCAGGCGACAGGCATGGGCTGTCTCACGGTCACAGTTGATGCCAGGGGCGCGTAATACCAGCGCGCGCGCTTCACTCATGCCTGCTCTCCTCTCCATGCTGCCTGCAATTCATCAACAGCCAGGTCAATCAGTACGCGCTCGCCTGAGCGTACCTGAAAGTGTCCAGTCTCCGTCACATTGCCCGGACACGTTATGTCTTGCACATCGTGCGCTCGCATATGGGCCTCGAACACCTCTCGCTGCTGTGGCGCAACTTCTAAAAGAAAACGCGAGGCCGATTCGCTGAATAGCAGGATGGTTGTCCGCAATTCATCGGGACATTCAAGCGGTTCGCATGGCACCTGTTCCAGATCGATGGACAGGCCGAGCAGTCCGGCCAGCGCCATTTCGGCAGCAGCCACTGCCAGCCCGCCTTCTGAAAGGTCATGGCAGGATTGTACCAGGCCAGCACGAATAGCCTTGCCGACGGAGTTCATGGTATTACGCGCCTTTGCGACATCAACGCGGGGGATGGTGGTTTCTGGAAAATCCCTATCGCCGATTATTTCGAGAAAATGCGATCCGGCGAGTTCGTTGCGTGTTTGGCCGACGAGATAGAGCAGGTTGCCCGGCTGTTTGAGCGACATATCGACGCTTTGCGCCGCATCATCGATGACGCTGAGCGCCGATATGAGCAGCGTAGGGATTACGGGCAGGCGTTGCCCATTAGCCCGGTATTCGTTGTTGAGGCTATCTTTGCCGGAAATGAACGGCACGCCGAAGCCCACAGCCGCGTCATGGCAACCTTTGACGGCACGTACCAGCATACCCAGTTGCGCGGAATCGGTGGGATTGCCCCAGCAGAAATTGTCCAGGATGGCGGCGCGTTCGATGTCTCCACCAACGGCGGTCAAATTGCGCAGCGCCTCGTCAACAGCGTTCATCGCCATCCAGTAGGGGTCGAACCGCCCGTAAAGCGGATTAATGCCGTTGGAGAGAACGATGCCTGCCTTGCTCTGCTCATCCAGGATGGGCTGCAAAATGGCGGCATCACCCGGCCCGTCACCAGCCCGTCCTACCAGTGGCTTGAGCGCGGTCGCGCCCTGCACTTCGTGGTCATAACGGCGCACTACGGATTCTTTCGAGGCTATGGTGGGGTGTTTCAAAAGATTAAGCAACGTCGAGACACAATCCATTGCACCTGCGGGTGCAATGGATTGTGTCTCGACATTACTATTTTTTTCTCTTATCCACACCGCCTCCAACATCCGATCCGGTCTGCCGTCGTGCAGGAAGGGCATGGGCAGGTCGGCGACGGTTTGTCCGTGATAGGTGACGATCAGGCGATGGCCGTTGGTAAAGGTACCGATGATGCTGGCTTCAACTTCTTCGATGGCACAGATTTCTAATAAGCCCTCCAGGTGTTGTGGCGGGACGGCCAGCACCATGCGCTCTTGCGCCTCGGAGAGCCAGATTTCCCAGGGTGCCAATCCCTGGTATTTGAGGGGAGCTTTCTCCAGTTCGACATACGCGCCGCATTCGGCTCCCATTTCGCCGATGGCCGAGGAGAAACCACCCGCGCCGCAGTCCGTAATGGCCGAGTAAAGCTGTTTGTCACGCGCCTGCATCACCACGTCGGCGACTTTTTTCTCGG